>NZ_AXBJ01000011.1:0-152818 GCF_000473345.1 Rhodanobacter sp. OR87 | reverse complement strand
AAGGCCATGCACAAAAACTGGTCGAGGCAGCCAAAGCGTTTCACGTAGCGATCGCCGTCGTACTTCGCGACGAGGCGTCGGAACGTATGCATAGGCAGATGCCGCATGAGCTGCGTGAACACAAACTGGCCTTCGTGCATGGCGACGCCCTCCCCGTGAGGTCGTCCAGGTTGAGGCCTGCATGGTTGAAATCGCTAACACCCCGGAGCTGTCATTTTTTATCGCATGATCAATCGTTTACTGAGATCGCCGAGCAATTTCCCCGGACAGTACTGAGTACGAGAAATAAAAGCACGTATCACGCTCCTGCTTCCCAATGAGATTCCAGAAGTCGGCGGCCTTTAGGATTTCTGCTCGCGCTGTCAGTGCGCTGCGTGCTGAAAGTGGAGGGTCACAGTCAACTTTCCATTGCCACACACACGAAAGTGCAACCGGACCCTTGTTTAGCTTGTTTGGGAATCCATGCGGCAAGCCCCGCTCCACCTGGGCTGAACGAACGGCGTGCTTCAATGGCCGCTGACCTACCGCCAGGAGAGCCGGCATGGCCCACCCCTACAAGATCGGCGACCACGTGCGCTGGAATTCGGAGGCAGGCTTCGTCACCGGCCGGATCATCGCGGTGCACACGCGCGACACCGATTACAAAGGCCACATGCATCGTTGCAGCGAGGCCGATCCGCAGTACGAGATCCCGAGCGACAAGACCGACCACGTCGCCATGCACAAGGGCGCGGCGCTGCACAAGATCGACTGAGATGCCCGCCGACCCTGCCACGATCTGGACGATCGGCCACTCCACCCGCACGCTTGAGGAGTTCCTCGGCTTGCTATCCGAATACCGGATCGAGGCGGTCGCCGACGTGCGGCGCTTCCCCGGTTCGCGCCGCCATCCACATTTCGCCAGCGACGCGCTGGCCGCCACGCTGCCCGCGCACGGCATCGCCTACCGCTGGATGCCCAAGTTGGGCGGCCGCCGCAAGGTGCAGCCCGGCTCGCCGAACACCGCGTGGCGCAACGCCTCGTTCCAGGGCTACGCGGATTACACGGCCACCGCGGAGTTTGCCGAAGGCCTGGCCGAACTGCTGGCGCTGGCCACCGGCAAGCGCACCGCGATGATGTGCGCCGAGGCGGTGTGGTGGCGCTGCCATCGCTCGATCGTTGCCGATGTGTTCAAGCTGCGCGGCATCGAGGTCATCCACATCCTCGACGCCGTGCACAGCACGGTGCACCCGTACACCTCGCCGGCGCATATCGTCGACGGTCGGTTGAGCTACGCGCCGGCGCAAGGCGGTTTGCTGTAGATCGAAAGGCGAGAGCGGCAAAGCCGGAACAAGAGCTCTTTGGCTCTTTGCTCTCGCAACCGCGCAGCGGTTGCACACCGAGTACGCACCATGGCGAGGGCATGGATGCCCGAGTTGAGGCAACGCAGGAGCGGTTGCCCGATGGCCCGTGCTCTACTGGGGTCCCTTGCGCGGCGGTGAGGCGGGGGCGACTGGCCGCATAGCGGGCGAGTCCATGAATGGACTCGCCTTTTCGCGCGGGCACGATGCCCGCTCGAAAAGCCCGGCCCCGGCTCACGGACTTGCCGCCCACGGCGAGGGCATGGATGCCCGAGTTGAGGCAACGCGGGAGCGGTTGCCCGATGGGCGGCAAGCACCAAGCGGGGTGGCCTTTCTCTTTGGTTACTTTCTCTTTACTCCGGGCATCCTGCCCTACGCCCTTCGGGCCAGCTTCGCTGTTCGCGCACGCAAAGAGAAAGTGACTCGGGCGCCGTAGGCGCACGAAAGCTCTTGCTCTGCCTGCAGGCTCGGCCACAAACATGATGGATGAAGTGCGATGCCTGCCTTCGCAGGCATGACGAGGAGCGGAGATGCGGCGCGAGCGGCCTGCCTTCGGCGGCACGACGAGGTGAGGATGCGATGCCTGCCGGTGCGAACGGTGGGGGGGGGAAGTCAGCCGTTCGGGCACAGGCATGGGCGCGCAAGAGCATCGCCCGCGAGCGGGCTCCTACGGAGGGCATAGGGGCGCGGCGACGCGGGCTGCGTTACTCCTTCTTGATCGCGTGCCCGCCGAACTCGTTGCGCAACGACGCCAGCAGCTTGTCGGCGAACGAGTCGCTGTCGCGCGAGCGGAAGCGCTCCATCAGCGACAGCGTGATCACCGGGGCGGACACGTTGAGTTCCAGCGCGGCGTTCACGGTCCAGCGGCCTTCGCCGGAATCGACCACGTAGGGCGCAATGCCGTCCAGGTTCGGGTTCTTGCCGAGCGCGTCGGTGGCCAGGTCGAGCAGCCACGAGCGCACCACGCTGCCGGTGCGCCAGATCTCGCCGACCTGGTGCAGGTCGAGGCCGAACTCCTGCTTGTGCTTGAGGATTGAGAAGCCTTCGGCGTAGGCCTGCATCATCCCGTACTCGATGCCGTTGTGGACCATCTTGGTGTAATGGCCGGAACCGGCCGGGCCGACCCGGCCCCAGCCCTGGTCCTTCGCCGGCGCCAGCGTCTCGAAGATCGGCCGCAGCGCCTCGACGGCTTTTTCGTCGCCGCCGATCATCATGCTGTAGCCCTCCTTGAGGCCCCACACGCCGCCGCTGGTGCCGCAGTCGACGTAGCCCAGGCTGTGCTCGGCATACCGTTGCGCGCGGCGCAGCGTGTCCTTGTAGTTGGAATTGCCGCCATCGATCACGGTGTCGCCCTTGGCCAGCAGCGGCAGCAGCGCGTCGACGGTGTCGTCGGTGATCTTGCCGGCCGGCACCATCAGCCACAGCACGCGCGGTGCGGGCAGGGCCGCGACCAGTGCCGCCAGCGAGGTCGCCGGCGCGATGCCGTGCGCCGCCGCGGCCTGGCGCGCGTCGGCGCTGGGGTCGAAACCCGCGACCTTGTGGCCGCCCTTCACCAGGCGTTCGGCCATGTTCGCGCCCATGCGCCCGAGACCCACCATGCCAAGTTCCATCGTGTTCACTCCGTAACGGGAAAGGTTGTCGTGTTCATGCTTGCTGCTGGCCGGCATCCAGCCAGCCGCCGTCGAAGCCGGCGCGGCGCAGGCCATCGACGATGGCGCGGCAACCGCGCATCAGTTGCCACGGCAGGCCGCTGCGATGGTTCTCCACCATCAGCACGATCGGGCCGAGGTTGAGGCCGAAGAAATACGGCGAGACCCAGCCGCCCGGCGCCCGGCCGGACGTGTCGGTCCAGGTCTGGTTGAAGCTGGCCTTGAAGCCGTAGGGATGCGCGTCGTGCAGCTGCAGCGTGTGGATGAAGTGGTGCACCGTCGGCAGCACGATCTCCGGCGCGAACGGCAGCGAGGCCGCCACCGCCCACGGCGCCAGCGTGCCGTCGTCGAAGCCGTACGGCACGCCGCGGCCGACGTAGTCCTCGAAGCGGCGTTCGATGCCGTCGATCCTGCGCGTGGCCGGGCCGGGGCCGTCGCAGGCGGTGATGCCCCAGCAATGCTCGCTGTAGCCGTTGAAGCCGAGCGGGTTGTCGATCGCGTAGCGCTGCTGCACCTGGGTGGCGCGGCGGCTGTTCTCGAAGTAGTCGATGCCCTTGTCGCGCATGAACGCGTCCTGGATGCCGCGGAAATCGATCCATGCCTGCGACAGCTGGTGGGTGAACAGCGGGCCGCAGTACAGGTAGTCGATGTCGTAGCAATGCTTCCACTCGTAGGTGGACGACCACGCCGCGTACGCCGCCGGCAGCAACGGATGGGTGGGCGAACCCAGTGCCAGCACGTACAGCAGCAGGCCCTCGTCGTAGCCCTGCCAGCGATGCGGGATGAAGCCGCTCTCCGGGTGCCAGCCGTGGCCGAGGGTGCCGTCCGCGGCCTGCGCCCACGGCCACTCCGCACGCTGGTAGAGGAAGTCCGCGGTGTCGCGGATCTCCTTCTGCTCGGCGCTGTCGCCGTCGAAGTACGCCGCGGCGGTCAGCATGCCGGCGAACAGGAAGGCGCTGTCCACCGTGGACAGTTCGCACTGCCACGCGCGCCGGCCGGTCTGCATGTCGAGGAAGTGGTAGTAGAAGCCGCGGTAGCCGCTGGCGTCGGGTTCGGTGCCCTGCGGGCTGTCGCGGAAGAAGCGCAGCGTGGCCAGGGTGCGCTTGATTGCGGCATCGCGGCTCAGCAGGCCGCGTTCGACCGCCACCGGGTAGCAGCTCAGCGCCAGCCCGGTGGCGGCGATGCTGGCCGGCCAATCCGTTGCGGTCTTGTCCGCCACCAGACCATTCGCCAGGTTCGTCTCGCACCGGAAGTAGGCGAACGCCTTGTCCTGCAGGTGTTGCAGCAGCGGGTCCGCTGCGGACGGATGGCTGGGGGGTCGGGAGGGCATGGATCTCGTCGTGGTCTTTCGCGGTGACCGCAGCATGCAAACGAAAGATGCTGCGACGGCCAATCGCCGGCCGATATCGCGGGCATCGTACTCCGCGACGTGGTGAAGCGCAGGTTGACGCCGCGCATGCCGTGGCCGGCGCATGCTGGTTTTTTTGCCGCCGTCGACAGGAGTCGCCATGTCATCGCCTTCCCCCCGCAGCACCGATGCGGAGCAGCGCTGCCTGCTGTCCAACGGTCGCTACAGCGTGATGCTGGGTGCGAACGGCGCCGGCTTCAGCCGCTGGCGCGGCCTGGCGGTGACGCGCTGGCGCGAGGACCCGGTCGGCGACGGCTGGGGCAGCTACCTGCTGTTGCGCGACGAGGACGGCGGTGAAACCTGGTCGGCCAGCCGGCAGCCGTACGGCACGCACAGGCCGGACGACGCGGTCGCATTCGAGCCGAGCTGCGCCCGTTTCAGTCGGCGCCACCACAGCGTGCACAGCGTGCTGGAAGTCGCGGTGGCGGCCGAGGCCGACGTCGAGTTGCGCCGGCTCACCCTGAGCAATCACGGCGACCGTACGCGCACGCTGTCGCTGACTTCGTACGCCGAGCTGGTGCTCGGCCCGATCGGCGCCGACAACACGCACCCGGCGTTCTCCAAGATGTTCGTGCAGACCGCATGGGACGAGGCGCACCGCATGCTGCTGGCCACGCGGCGGCGGCGCGACGGCAGCGAAGCCGAAGTGTGGGCCGCGCAGGCGCTGCAGGTCGTCGGGGAGGATGGCGGCGATGCCGGCGAATTCGAAACCGACCGCGCACGCTTCCTCGGCCGCCTGCACACGCTGCGCGACGCACAGGCGATGCAGCCGGGCGCCGCGTTGTCGCACACCACCGGCTGCGTGCTCGACCCGGTGTTCAGCCTGCGCCGGCGCTTCACGCTGGCGCCGGACAGCAGCGTGACGCTGCTGCTGTGGACCCGACTGGCCGATTCGCGCGACGGCGCCATCGCCCTGACCGCGCAACTCGGCGATCCGGCCGCCGCCGCGCGGCTGTTCGACGGCGCGGCACGACAGGCCGAAGCCGCGTGCGCGCAGCTCGGCATCGACGCGGCGCAGGCGGCGCGCTTCGCGCGCTGGATGAGCGCGCTGCTGTGCAACGATCCATGCCAGCGCGCGGCGCCCGACGTGCTCGTACGCGGCCACGGCGGCGCGCCGGTGCTGTGGTCCGCCGGCATCTCCGGCGACCGGCCGATCCTCCTGCTGCGCCTCGGCGAGAGCGACGACCTGACGCGCGTGAGCGAGGTGCTGCAGGCGCAGCAGCATTGGCGCCGTCAGCAATTCGCCGTCGACGTGGTGCTGCTGCAGGCCGCCGGCGAGGCGCGGCAGGCCGCGCTCGATTCGCTGGTGGGTGCGCAGCAGGCGCGCCTGAAAACCGACGACCAGCTGCCCAAGGCCGAGCAGTTCGCGTTGCGCGACGACGCGATCGGCGCGGATTTGCGCAGCGGCCTGCTGACGGCGGCACGCGTGGTGCTGGACGAGGCGCCGCCCGCGCAGGCCGCGGCCGGATCGCCAGCCGCCCGCGCCGTGCCCGCGCCGATCCGCGCGACCGCCATGGCAGCGGCCGTCACCGCCAACGCCGATGCGCCGGAATTCGCCAACGGCCACGGCGGCTTCGTCGACGGCGGCCGCGCCTACCGGATCGACCTCGACGAGGCGCATCCCACGCCCGCGCCGTGGGTCAACGTGATCGCCAACCCCGCGTTCGGCTGCATGCTGTCGGCCGAAGGCGGCGGTTATGCGTGGTCGCTCAACAGCCAGCAGAATCCGCTGACGCCGTGGCCGAACGACCCGGTCAGCGACCGCCCGCACGACGTGCTGTACCTGCGCGACGAGGACAGCGGCGCGCTGTGGAGCGCGTGCGCGCTGCCGATCCGCGTGGCCGGCGCGCACTACGCGGCCACCCACGGCAAGGGCTGGACGCGCTTCGAGAACGACGCGCACGGCATCGAGCTGGAGCTGCTGCAGTGTGTGCCGACGGACGACCCGCTCAAGCTGTCGCGCCTGCGCCTGTGCAATCGCTCGCCGCGCTCGCGACAGCTGTCGGTGACTGGCTATGTGGAGTGGGCGCTGGGCGCGAACGGCAGCACGCCGGCGCCGTTCGTGATCACCTCGCGCGACGAACGCACCGGCGCGTTGTTCGCGCGCAACCGCTGGCGGCCCGACTTCGGCGACCGCGTGGCGTTCATCGACCTGGCCGGGCCGGCGCATTCGACGAGCGGCGACCGCCACGAATTCCTGGGACCGCTCGGCACGGTCGCGCAGCCGCTGGCGCTGCGCGACGGCACGCCGCTGTCCGGCCGCCTCGGCGCCGGGCTGGAGCCCTGCGGCGCGCTGCAGGTACGCATCGAACTGCCGCCGGGCACGCAACTCGACCTGCGCTTCCTGCTCGGCGACGCCGCCGACGAAGCCGCCGCGCAAGCGTTAATCGGCAAATATCGCACGGCGGATATCGATGGCGTGCTCGCCGACGTCGCCGCGCAATGGAACGACCTGCTCGATGCCGTGCAGGTGCGCACGCCCGATCGTGCGCTGGACCTCCTGCTCAACGACTGGCTGCTGTACCAGGTCACCAGTTGCCGGCTGTGGGCGCGCACCGCCTACTACCAGGCCAGCGGCGCCTACGGTTTCCGCGACCAGCTGCAGGACGTGATGGCGCTGTGCGTGAGCCGCCCCGATCTCGCCCGCGAACACCTGCTGCGTGCGGCCGGCCGCCAGTTCGTCGAGGGCGACGTGCAGCACTGGTGGCTGCCGCCGGGCGGCCAGGGCATCCGCACCAGGGTCAGCGACGACCGCCTGTGGCTGGCGTATGTCGCCGCGCACTACGTCGAGGTGAGCGGCGACGCTGAAGTGCTGGACGAGATGCTGCCGTTCCTCGCCGGCCAGCCGATTCCCGACGGCGCCACCGACGCGTTCTTCCTGCCCGGGCACTCCGACCAGCAAGCCACCGTGTACGGGCACTGCGCACTCGCGATCGACAGCAGCCTCACCCGCGGCGCGCACGGCCTGCCGCTGATCGGTACCGGCGACTGGAACGACGGCATGAACGCGGTCGGCGCCGCGGGGCGCGGTGAGAGCAGCTGGCTCGGCTGGTTCCTGCTCGCCACGATCGCCGCGCTGGCGCCGTACGCCGAGCGACGCGGCGAGAAGGCGCGCGCGCAGCGCTGGCGCGACCATGCCGACGAGCTGCGTGCCGCACTGGAGCGGGCGTGGGACGGCCAGTGGTATCGCCGCGGCTACTACGACGACGGCGCACCGCTCGGCTCGCGCGAAAGCGACGAATGCCGCATCGATACCATCGCGCAATCGTGGAGCGTGCTGGCCGGCATCGGCGATCGCGCGCATGCGGCGCAGGCGATGGACTCGGTCGATCGCCTGCTGGTCGACCACGACCATCGCATCGCCCGCCTGTTCACCCCGCCGTTCGACCACGGCCGCGAGAACCCCGGCTACATCAAGGGCTACCCGCCCGGCGTGCGCGAGAACGGCGGCCAGTACACGCACGGCGCGGTGTGGTCGATCTTCGCCTGGGCTGGCCTCGGCGACGGCGACCGCGCCGGCGCCCTGTTCGACCTGCTCAACCCGATCCGCCATGGCGACGGCCCCGCCGCGGAGGCGCGCTACCAGGTCGAACCCTATGTTGCCTGCGCCGACGTCTATTCGGTCGCCCCGCACACCGGCCGCGGCGGCTGGACCTGGTACACCGGCTCGGCCGGCTGGCTGTACCGCGCCGGGCTGGAGGCGTTGCTCGGCTTCCATCTGAAAGGCGACCGGCTGCGCATCGATCCCTGCATGCCCCGAGACTGGCCGGGGTTCGAACTGACTTACCTCCATCGTCGAACTCGCGTCAGCCGCTACGTGATCCGCGTGGAGAATCCGACGCGGGTCTGCCGCGGCGTGGCGCACATCGACATGGACGGCCAGATGCTGGATGCCGATGCTGCACTTGCACTGCCTGATGATGGCGAAACGCACCAGCTACTCATCACGCTGGGCTGCGTGCCTACCCGCACGCATCCAGACCCGTAACGCCACGGCGGGTACCGCCCGCCGGCTCCCCGAAACTGCTCCCCGACGATGGACCGGCAGATCGGGGACGCTAGCCTCGCCGCGTGCGCGAAGCGCCGAGCTTGCGCGTCAGCGTGTTGCGGCCCACGCCGAGTGCCTGCGCTGCGTTCTGCCGATGCCCCTCGTGCGCCTGCAGCGCGGCCTGCAGCAGGGTCTGGTCAAGCGCCGCGCGGGCGCGCGCGTGGATGTCCGCCTCGCCATCGGCCAGCGCCTGCACCGCCCACTCGCGCAGCGCGTCGGTCCATTCGCCGCCGCGCGTCGCATCGGCGCTGCTGCCGAGGTCGGCCGGCAGGATCTCGCTGCCGGGCGCGATCACCGCCAGCCGCCGGCACAGGTTTTCCAGTTCGCGCACGTTGCCGGGATAGTCGCGCTGGGCGACCAGTTTCAACGCGGGCTTGGAGAAACGCTTCGGCGGCAGTTTCAGCTCCTGCGCGGTGGCGGCGAGGAAGTGCCGGGCCAGCAGCGGAATGTCGGCACGGCGGGCGCGCAGCGGCGGCAGCTCGATGCGCACCACGTCGAGCCGGTGCATCAGGTCGGCGCGGAACGCGCCGGCGGCGACACGCGCGGCCAGATCCTGGTGGGTGGCCGCGACGATGCGCACGTTGCAGCGGATCAGCTCGCGCCCGCCGACCCGGTAGAACTCGCCGCCGGCCAGCACGCGCAGCAGGCGCGTCTGCAGGATCAGCGGCATGTCGCCGATCTCGTCGAGGAACAGCGTGCCGCCCTCGGCCTGCTCGAAGCGCCCGGCCACGCGGCGGGTGGCGCCGGTGAACGCGCCGGCCTCGTGGCCGAACAGCTCGCTCTCCAGCAGCTCGCTGGGAATCGCCGCGGTGTTCAGCGCCACGAAGGGCTGGCCGCGGCGCGCGCTTTCCTCGTGCAGCGCGCGCGCCACCAGTTCCTTGCCGGTGCCGGTCTCCCCGGTGACCAGCACGTTGAGGTCGCTGGCGGCGACGCGGCCGATCAGCCGGAACACCTCGCGCATCGGCGCGCTCTCGCCGAGCAGCGCATGGGTCGGCGCGAGCGCCGCACCGGCGACCGGCGTCGGCGCGGCCACGCTGGCCAGCGCGCGCTGCACCGCGGCCACCGCCTGGTCGAGGTCGAACGGCTTGGCCAGGTAGTCGACCGCACCCAGGCGATACGCCGCGGCGGCGGTGGCCACGTCGGTATACGCGCTCATCACGATCACCGGGCCGATGCCCTGCGCCTGCAGCTCGCCGAGCAGGTTCAGACCGTCCTCGCCCGGCATGCGCACGTCGGTCAGCAGCAGCGCGGGACGCGCCTCGCGCAGCGCCTCGCGCACGCCGGCCACCGCGTCGAACTCGCGCACCGCGAGCCCGGCGTCGCGCAACGCCTCGGCCAGCACGAAGCGCACGCCGCGGTCGTCGTCGGCGATCCAGATTTCTTGCAGGAGCGCAGGCTGCGCTCCTGCCGGTGATTTGGCTCGATCAGTCATGCGTGCGCTCCAGCGGCAGGTACAGCGAGAACACGGTGTGGCCGGGGCGGCTGGCGTGGCGCAACTCGCCGCCGTGCTCGTGGGCGATCTCGCGCGCCAACGCCAGGCCGAGGCCGCTGCCGTCGGCGCGGCCGGAAACCAGCGGCTGGAACAGCGTGTCGCGCAGCGTGGGGGGCACGCCGGCGCCGTCGTCGATCAGGTCCACCCGCAGCGCCATGCGCAGCATCCGTTCGCCCACGCGCACGCCGTGCTCGACCCGCGTGCGCAGGGTGAGCGTGCGTGCGCCGGCTTCCAGCGCGTTGCGCGCCAGGTTCAGCAGCAGCTGGTGCAGGCGGTCGGCGTCGCCGTGCAGGTCCGGCGCGCTGGGGTCGTAGTCGTGATGCAGTTGCGGCGGCGCAGGCTCGGCCAGCAGCAGGTCGGCGAGCCGTTCCAGCAGACGATGGATGTTGACCGGGCCGAGTTGCGCCGCGCCGTCGTGATGCAGCAGGCGGTTGGCCAGTGCGCCGAGCCGGTCGGCCTCGGCGATGATCATGCCGGCCAGCGCCTGCAGGTCCTCGCCCTCGACCCGCCGCTGCAGCAGCTGCGCGGCGCCGCGCAGGCCGGCCAGCGGGTTCTTCACCTCGTGCGCGAAGCCGCGCAGGGTGGCCGACAGCGGCGAAGCGGACGACGGCGGCTCGGCCAGCACGTGCACTTCCAGCAGCAGGCCGTCGCCGAACGGCTGCAGCGCGATGTCCGCGCTGAGCTCGCGGTCGTCGGCCGCGGCCAGCGCCACGGCGCGCCACTGCGCCGGCCGCTGCTCCGCCCGCACCTTCGCCGCCCGCGCCATGCCTTCGTCCGCATCGTCCAGCAGCAGCCCGAGCGGCTGTCCCACCGCATGGCGGAAAGCCAGCCCCAGGCACTCGACCAGGGCGGGGTTGAGCCAGCGCAGGCGCAGCTGCGCGTCGACCAGGGCCAGCCCGGTCGCCATCTGCTCTGCCCATGTCCGCCACGCCTGCTCGCTCATTGCACCATCATGGGCAATGTCTCGTCTTGGTGCAAATTGGCCCTGGGCTGCGTTCCGGCGCTTAGTCGCGATGCCCAGCCGATCCGGCCATCGCGACCGCACGCGCGGAGGCACGGTCACCGCAGCGTCGAGCGCACCGATGGCCTCATCCAGCACGGCCGGGAACGGCCGGCACAGGATCACCCGGGCCAGCCGCAGGCACTGCCGTTCGCCGCCGGAAAGCCGCCCGCTGAAGCGGCTGCGCCGGAACCGGCGGCGATCCGCCGGACGATTTTTACAGCGCATTCACCCGGCTGATTCCACTGTGCGCAGACGCGCGAGCAGACACCGCGGGCAGGAGCATCCCATGTCGTCCGAACCGCAGGCCGGCCTGAGCCGGGCCTTCATCGAGCAGCAGCGCCAGCGCCTGGTCGCGTTGCGCAGGCGGCTGCTGGGCAGCGAGCAGGATGGGCTGGCGGCGAACGCGACTTCCAGCTCGAGCACGGCGACGAGGCCGCCGAAGACGAGGACGCCGCACAGGCTTCGTCGCGGCACGAAATCGAGCAGGCGCTGCACGACGTGGACGACCGCCGCCTGGCGAACATCGAGCGCGCGCTGCAGAAGATCGCCGAGGGCAGCTACGGCTGCTCCGACCTCAGCGGCGAGCCGATCCCGCTGGTGCGGCTGCGGAGCACGCCCGAGGCGGTGCTCACCGTGCAGGAAGAACGCGCCCGCGAGGCGCGCGGATAACCCATCGACCCGATCATCGAGTCCGCCATGACCATCCTCGCCGCCGGCACCCGCGCACCGGCCTTCACCCTGCATGCCAGCCCCGACCAGAGCGTGGCGCTGAAGGAGTTCCGCGGCCGCAACGTGGTGCTGGCGTTCTACCCCGCCGACTGGAGCCCGGTGTGCAGCGACCAGCTGGCGCTGTACAACGAGCTGCTGGACGAGTTCGCCCGGTTCAACGCACAGCTGCTGGCGATCTCGGTGGACGGCGTGTGGAGCCACGCCGCGCTGGCGCGCGAGCGCAGGTACCGCTTCCCGCTGCTGTCCGACTTCGAGCCGAAGGGCAAGGTGGCGCGCGCCTACGGCGTGTACGACGCGCAGCTCGGCCTGGCGCAGCGCGCGCTGTTCGTGATCGACGGCGACGGCATGATCCGCTGGAGTCACCTGTCGCCGATCGGCGTGAACCCGGGGGCGGCCGGCATCGTCAACGCGCTGGAGGCGCTGCCCTCGAACAACGTGCAGAAGGCGCTGCCCGTGAACCTCGCGCGGGAGGCCTCCTGATGCTGCACGAGGACTCGATCCTGGCCGCGCCGGTCGCCGCGCACGACCATGTCCAGGGCAACGGCCACGCCGTGGTGACGCTGCTGGAATACGGCGATTTCCAGTGTCCGGCCTGCGGCAGCGCCTACCCGCTGGTGAAGCAGCTGCAGCACCGCTACGCCGGCAACCTGCGCTTCGTGTTCCGCCACTTCCCGCTGGCCCAGGCGCACCCCTACGCGACGCTCGCCGCCGAGCTGGCCGAGGCGGCGGCGGTCGAGGGCCGCTTCTGGGCGATGCACGACTGGCTCTACGAGCACCAGCCGGACTGGGCTTCGTCCGGCGGCGCCGGGCTGGAGGCCGGCGTGCGCGCGCTGGGCCTGGACGAGGCGACGATCGCCGCCACGCTGCGCAACCCCGACATCGATGCGTCCATTCGGCGCGACTTCATGGGCGGCGTGCGCAGCGGCGCCAACGGCACGCCCAGCTTCTTCGTCAACGGCTACCTGTACCAGGGCGACTTCGACACGCTGGCGCACAGCATCGGCCGGGTGATCGCGCGGCAGCAGTGACAGCGTGCGGCCGGCACCCGAAACGCCCACCACCACGAACGAGAAGACCATGCCCTCCACCGAACCATTGCCGGGAAATCTCCAGGCGCTGCTGCCGCGACTCGAAGCGCTGTACACCGACATCCACGCGCACCCCGAACTCTCGATGCAGGAGACCCGCACCGCCGGCCTGGCCGCCGACCACCTGCGCGCGGCCGGCTACGACGTGACCACCGGCGTCGGCAAGACCGGCGTGGTCGGCCTGCTGCGCAACGGCGACGGCCCCACCGTGATGCTGCGCGCCGACATGGACGCGCTGCCGGTCGAGGAAGCGACCGGCGCGCCGTACGCCAGCAAGGTCACCGCGACCGACCACGAGGGCAACACGGTGCCGGTGATGCACGCCTGCGGCCACGACATGCACGTCGCCTGGCTGGTCGGCGCCGCGACGCTGCTGGCGCAGACCCGCGACAGCTGGCGGGGCACGCTGATGGCGGTGTTCCAGCCGGCGGAAGAGACGGCCGAAGGCGCTCAGGCGATGATCGACGACGGGCTGTTCAAGCGCTTCCCCAAGCCTGACGTGGTGCTGGGGCAGCATGTCATGGTGGGCCCGGCCGGCGCCGTCGGCGGGCGCAAGGGGGTGATCACCTCGGCCGCCGACAGCCTGCAGATCCGTCTGTTCGGGCGCGGCGCGCACGGCTCGATGCCGCAAGCCAGCATCGATCCGGTGGTGATGGCGGCGGCGACGGTGCTGCGGCTGCAGACCATCGTCGCCCGCGAGCTGGCGCCGACCGAGGCCGCGGTGCTCACGATCGGCTCGCTGCAGGCCGGCACCAAGGAAAACGTGATTCCCGACGAGGCCGTCATCAAGCTCAACGTGCGCACCTTCGACGAGGGCGTGCGCGCACGCGTACTCGCCGCGATCACCCGCATCGTCAACGCCGAGGCGGCGGCATCGGGCGCGCCGAAGCCGCCGGAGATCACGCCGCTGGACAACTATTCGCTGGTCACCAACGACGACGTGGCGACCACGCGCGTGGTCGAGGCCTTCCACCGTCACTTTCCCGCCGAGCGCATCCGCGAAACCGGCCCGACCTCGGCCAGCGAGGACTTTGGCTCGTTCGGCGCCGAGTGGCAGGTGCCGTCGGTGTTCTGGTTCGTCGGCGGCACCGACCCCGACACCTATGCGAAAGCGAAGGCGGCGAACCGGCTCAACGAGATCCCGACCAACCACAACCCGCGCTTCCTGCCGGTGCTGCACCCGACCCTGCAGACCGGCGTGGAAACGCTGATGGTGGCCGCGCGGGCGTGGCTGGCGGCGCCCTGAGCCTTGGCAGCGCCGGCACCACGGCGCAAGGAACTGACATGGGAACCTGCGTCTTGCAGTGCGGCCGGATGTTCGATGGCGTCCCCGCACGCCTGAGCGGTCCGCTCGAGATCCTCGTGGAAGAGGACCGCATCGCGGCGATCGGACCCACGGTACGCCGGCCGCCCGATGCGCAGACGATCGACCTGTCGGAGCGCACCGTCAGCCCCGGCTTCATCGACTGCCACGTCCACCTGACCATGGATGCCGCCGACCTGGCGCAGCAGACGCTGGCCTCGTCCGCAACCAAGGCGCTGAAGGGGCTGAGCATCGCCCGCGAGTACATGCGCTACGGTTTCACCACCCTGCGCGACATGGGCTGCGTCGATCCGGACTTCCCCACCGTGGACCTGCGCAACGCACTCGCCGCCGGCCTCGTCGAGGGGCCGCGGCTGATCGTCGCCGCGCACATCATCAGCTCGTCGGCCGGGCACGGCGACCTGCGCGGGTTCTACGGGCCGCGCTGGGACATCCCCGTCTCCGCCCTCGCCGACGACGCGGGCGCGATCAAGGCGCTGGTGCGCCGCGAGCACACCTTCGGCAGCGACTGGATCAAGACCACCAACACCGGCGGCTACTTCAGCCCCGGCGACGACCCGGCCCGGGTGACGTGGTTCGACGACGAAATGAACCTGCTGGCCGCCACCGCGCGGCAACTGGGCATGCCGGTGGCGGTGCACACCGGCGCCGCCGACGGTTGCCGGCAGGCCATCCGCGCCGGCGCCCGCAGCCTGGAACACGCCTATCTGATCGACGCCGAGGCACTGGCGATGGCGCAGCAGGCCGGCGCCTGGCTGGTACCGACGATGCAGATGACCCAGGAAGACCTGCACGCCCTGCACGAGCACACCTTGCCGTGCCAGGCGGTGTGGAAGTTCAGCCGCGACAGCGGCTCGATCGTCGCATCGCAGCGGCTGATCGCACAGAGCGAGGTGAAAATCGCCTACGGCACCGACTGCGGCATGTTCCCCTTCAGCCACGGCATCCTCGAATTCCAGGCAATGGTGGCGGCGGGCCTCACGCCGCTGTGCACGCTGAAAGCCGCCACCAGCGTCGCGGCGGAACTGCTCGGCCAGGACGACATCGGCGTACTCGCGGCCGGCAAGCACGCCGACATCGTGGCCATGCCGGGCGACCCGCTGGCCGACATCGGCGTCACCGCCAGGGTGGATTTCGTGATGAAGAGCGGGCGCGTCTATCGCGGACCGGCGACTGCGACGAGCCACTGAAGACTGGAACGCGACGTGACCCGTCAACGGGGGCCGCGGGCTCCGCCGGCGCTCAGCCGAACTGCACCGACAGCATCGAGATCGAGCCGCCGTCCATGCCCTCGACCGGGAACGTCGCCGCGTCGCCTTCGCCGCTGGCGCCGAGCACGTACAGCAGCGGCAGGTAGTGCTCCGGCGTCGGCACCGACAGCTCCGCGTCCGCACCCAGCGACTCGTAGTTCACCAGCGACTCGTGGTCGCCCCGCAGCATCAGTTCGCGCACCCGCGACTCGAAACGCAGCGCCCAGTCGAACGGCTGCTGCGGATGCCGGCCCCAGGCATAGGCGTGCAGGTTGTGCACGATGTCGCCGCTGCCGACCAGCAGGATGCCCTCGTCGCGCAGCGGCCGCAGCAGCCGGCCCAGCCCGTAATGGAACGCCGGCGGCTGCGACTCGTCGATCGAAAGCTGCACCACCGGCACGTCGGCGGCGGGAAACACATGACGCAGCACCGACCAGGTGCCGTGGTCCAGCCCCCACGCAAGATCCGCGCGCACCTCCAGCGGCTGCAGCAGTTCGCGCACGCGACGCACCAGATCGAGATCACCGGGCGCAGGATATTGCACCTCGAACAGCTCGCGCGGGAAGCCGCCGAAATCGTGGATGGTGCGCGGCGCCGCCATTGCGGTGACCGCGGTGCCCGGCAGGTACCAGTGCGCCGACACCGACAGCACCGCACGCGGCCGCGGCAGGCGCTGGCCGAGCGCCGCCCAACTTCGGCTCCAGTCGTTGTCGTGCAGGGCGTTCATCGGATTGCCGTGCCCGAGGAAAACCGTCGGCATACGCGTATTCATGGCATGTCCCGTGAGTGGTGGTGAACGAGCCGCGCCGACGGCAAGGCCCGCCATGGGCGCGGGTTTCTCGATCGGCGGCACGCACGCCGCGGAGGCCGGCCTTCGAGCGTGCCCGCGGGCCCCAGTTTCATGCACGTATTGGTTACATGCTCCGCGTTAGTCTGCCGTGATCGTCAGTGCAACATCCAACCATATGGAAGGCCATCTGCCGGCCTCTCAGCGGGCAGGTTGCCAATGCCCCACAACCTCGGGTTGAGGAGAAAGCCGTGGCCGCCATGCCGGCATCACCAAAAACTTTCGAGGGGTTCGAAGCCCTGCCGATCGCCGGAACCTGGCGCAGCGGCCGATCCACCCGCCACAACACCGACATCGATCCCTACGCCGGCGACACCTTGGTCACGATTCCGCTGGCCACCACGCAGGACGTGGACGATGCCTACTTGGCGGCCGGCGCGGCGCAGGCCGCCTGGGCCGCCACCGCGCCGGCCGAGCGTGCGCTCGTAATGCACAACGCCGTGCGCGTCTTCGACGAGCGCCGCGAGGAGATCCTGTCGTGGCTGATCCGCGAAGCCGGCTCGACCCGGCTGAAGGCAAACATCGAATGCGACAGCGCGCGGGCGGTCACGCTGGAGGCCGCCTCGTTCCCGTACCGCGTGGCCGGCCGCATCCTGGCCTCGGACATTCCCGGCAAGGAGAACCGGGTCTACCGTCGCGCACTGGGCGTGATCGGCATCATCAGTCCGTGGAATTTCCCGCTGCATCTGACCCAGCGCTCGCTGGCACCGGCGCTGGCGCTGGGCAACGCGGTGGTGGTCAAGCCGGCCAGCGACACTCCGGTCAGCGGCGGCCTGCTGCTGGCGAAGATCTTCGAGGAGGCCGGCCTGCCGCCCGGCGTGCTCAACGTCATCGTGGGCGCGGGCCGCGAGATCGGCGATTACTTCGTGGCACACCCGCAGCCCCGGCTGATCTCCTTCACCGGCTCAACCGCCGTGGGCCAGGGCATCGGCCGCCTCGCCAGCAGCGGCACGCACCTGAAGCGGGTGGCGCTGGAACTGGGCGGCAACAGCCCGTTCGTGGTGCTGGGCGACGCCGATGTGGAACAGGCCGCGCGCGCCGCGGTGTTCGGCCGCTTCCTGCATCAAGGCCAGATCTGCATGAGCGTCAACCGCATCATCGTCGACGCGCAGCTGCATGATGCGTTCGTCGAGCGCTTCGTGGCGCGCACGCGGACGCTGCAGGTGGGCGACCCGAACGACATCGCCACCGCGATCGGCCCGATCATCGACGCCGCCCAGCTGCGCGGCATCGTCGAGAAGATCGCGCTGGCCAAACAGCAGGGCGCCACCGAGTTGCTGGGCGGCGAGGCCGATGGGCAGCTGCTGCCGCCGCACGTATTCACCGACGTCCCGGCGGACAGCTCGCTGTTCCGCGACGAATCGTTCGGCCCCATCGTGCCGATCGTGCGCGCGAAGGACGAGGCCGACGCGCTGCGGCTGGCCAACGCCACCGGTTACGGCCTGTCCAGCGCGGTGTTCTGCGGCGACATCGATCGCGGCGTGCGCTTCGCCCAGCGCATCGAGGCGGGCATGACTCACGTCAACGACATGTCGGTGAACGACGAACCGCATGTGCCGTTCGGCGGCGAGAAGAATTCCGGCATCGGGCGTTTCGGCGGCGAGTGGATCATCGACGAGTTCACCGCGGCCCACTGGATCTCGGTGCAGCACGTCCCACGCAGCTACCCGTTCTAGACCGCCGGCACGAACCATCACGAGCAGGACCATCCGCATGGCAACCGCAAACAGCATCCAGAGCAAGCCCGGCCCGGGCAGCGGCGGGCTGGTCATCCGCGGCGTACTGCCGGTCCTCGCTGATCTTCACCGGCGTCTGGCGCACTGCGCTGGGCAACGAACTCCGCTCCGGATGATCGCGGCTCCGGAGCACATATCGACAACCATGCAAGCGGGAGCCATGTCATGCACATCGCCTTGATCGGGGTCAGTGGGCGCGTCGGCTCGCGTCTGCTGGCAGAGTTGCTCCGGCGCGGCCACCACGTCACCGGTATCGCCCGCAATGCCGCGATGGTGGCCGCCCAACCACGGCTGGTGCTGAAGAACGCCGACGCGAACCAGCCGGCACAACTGGCGCCGCTGCTGGAAGGCCACGACGCCGTGGTTAGCGCGATGAAATTCGCCAGCACCGATGCGGCGGCACTGATCGCCGCGGTGAAGCAGGCCGGTGCGCAGCGGCTGGCAGTGGTGGGTGGGGCCGGCAGCCTGGAAGTCGCGCCCGGCCAGGCACTGATCGACGCGCCGGACTTCCCGGCGGCGTACAAACCGGAGGCGGAAGCCGGGCGCCGCTTCCTCGACATGCTGCGCAAGGAACCGCAGCTGGACTGGACCTTCCTGTCGCCCTCCGCCGAGTTCGCTCCCGGCGACCGCACCGGGACATTCCGCCTCGGCGGCGACCGCCTGCTCACCGACGCGAATGGCCGCAGCTGGATCTCGATGGAAGACTTCGCGATCGCCATGGCCGACGAACTGGAGACACCCAGGCATTCGCGGCAACGCTTCACCGTCGGTTACTGACACCCATCCGCATCGAACCCCGTTCCTCGGCCGTTTCACCCAAGGATCCCGCCATGAAGAAGAAACCCGTCACCGACCAGGCATCCCTGCTGCGCAAGCAGCGTGCGCCGCTGGTCACACCCACCGACCTCGATGCCAGGGCCACCCGCGATGTGGCCGGCGCGATGAACGCGATCCTGGCCGACGTGTTCGCGCTGTACCTCAAGACCAAGAACTTCCACTGGCACATGAGCGGCCCGAACTTTCGCGACTACCACCTGATGCTCGACGAGCAGGGCGACCAGCTGTTCGCGATGACCGACCCGATCGCCGAGCGCGTGCGCAAGCTCGGCGGCACCACGCTGCGCTCGATCGGCCACATCACACGGCTGCAGCGGGTCGACGACAACGACGCCGAGTACGTCGAGCCGGCGGACATGCTGGCCGAACTGCGCGGGGACAACCTGGCGCTGGCCGCGCGCCTGCGCGAAGCCCATGAAGTCTGCGACGAGCGCCGCGACATCGCCAGCGCCAGCCTGATCGAGAACTGGATCGACGAGACCGAACGGCGCACCTGGTTCCTGTTCGAGAGCGCCCGCCGCGGCGATTCGACCGGCCACTGAAAGGCCCATCCGCACTTCCGCGGCAACACCACCCACTTCCGAGGAACCCCCATGAAGACCTACAAAGTCGGCTATCTCGTCGGCAGCCTCGCCAGGGGCTCGATCAACCGCCTGCTGGCCAAGGCGCTCGTGCGGCTCGCACCACCGGGGCTGGCGCTGGTGGAGATCCCGATCCGCGAGCTGCCGCTGTACAGCTACGACTACGACGCCGACTACCCGCCGGTGGCGCGCGCGTTCAAGCAGGCGATCGCCGAGGTCGACGCGGTGCTGTTCGTCACCCCGGAATACAACCGCTCGATCCCCGGCGCGCTGAAGAACGCGATCGACTGGGCCAGCCGGCCGTGGGGCAAGAACTCGTTCGCGCGCAAGCCGTCCGGCGTGATCGGCACCTCGCCCGGCGCGATCGGCACCGCGGTCGCCCAGCAGCAGTTGCGCGGCGTGCTGTGCTTCTGCAACTCGCCGCTGATGAACACCATGGAGGCATACATCCAGTTCAGGCCGGGGCTGATCGCCGAGGATGGCACGGTCAGCGACGAATCGACCACCGAATTCCTCGGCAACTACATGAAGGAACTGCACCTTTTCATCGAGCGCGTGCTGATCGTGCTGCCTCGCGAGGGCTGAGCGAAACCGCGGCGGGCGCATGGCCGGATCCGCCACGGCGGGGACTCCGTCCACGCGCCTGACCGTGCATGCCGCCCTGGTCGGCAACCTGCTGGTCGCCACCACCAAGACCGTGGCGGCGGCACGGACCGGCAGTTCGGCCATGCTCAGCGAGGCAGTGCATTCCTTCGTCGACACCGGCAACGAGGTCCTGCTGCTGTAAGGCATGCGCCGCTCGCAACGCCGGGCCGACCCGGAGCATCCGCTGTGGGCTACGGTCGCGAGCTGTATTTCTGGAGCTTCATCGTGGCGCTGCTGGTGTTCGCGCTCGGTGCGGGCGTGTCGCTCTACCGGGGCATCCGGCATGCCCGCCAGCCGCGGCCGATCAGCCTGCGGATTCGCCGGCTCCACCCGGAGGTCGTGGCACTGTTCGTGAAACCGCAGACCCACCGGGCTTTCCGGGAAAGCGTTCACCGACGGGCGGGCGAGCCTCCGGAAACCGGATGACCGCCGCCCGGCGAAGGCCAGGCGACGATCATCGTGCTCTTCCGGCTTGCGCCCTACTTGCTTCCGATCTGTGCGTCGACGCTGGCCGTACCGCCGCCATTCCTGACGAACCACAGCAGGCCGCCGGCGATCGAGAGGTTCTTCATGAAATTGATCGCCTGCGCCTGGTCGGCAAAATGCGTGTGCGCGACCAGCGCCGAGCCCACGCTGAACAACGCGATCACGGCCGCCACCCAACGGGTCTTGAAACCGAACAGCAGGGCCAGCCCGCCGCCCAGTTCAATCAGGATCACCAGGGGCGTCACCAGGCCGACCATGGGGATGCCCATCGAGGCCAAATAGCCTTCCGTGCCGCTGAACCCGGTCAGCTTCTGCCAGCCGGAGATGATGAAAAGCTGCGCCATCAGGATGGCGTGCCACTACGCTGATCAACTTGTCCACGACGTTCTCCTCGGATCTCGTCAGATTGAATATGCCGGCTCGTCCAGGACGGGCGGCATGCCCGGATTGGGCTTGAACCTCGCAACATCAACATGGCCGGATGACCAGCGGTCACACACGTCGTCCGGCTGCGATCATCGCCCTGGAGACGACGGCACGCAATCCGTCCACAGGCCCGGACGGGAGACGCGGGCGCCCATGGTTGCGGGTGCCCCGCGGGTTCCGATGAGGGAAAGCCTTCTGCCATTTCTTGCGGCAAGGCACGCTGTCCGCACCTTGCCTCTGGCCGCCTCGGGCCTTCACCTTTCTTGTACCGCCGGCGGCATGGTTTTTCCGAACAGCCCGACCCCTCGCGTGGCCGATCTACCGAGGCCGCCTACTTTCGCCTGCGGCGCGTACGGCACTTGGACCAGCAAGCTCCTTGGCGGGGTGTCTCAAGAACAAGTAGCACCAGATTGGGAAATGAACGGAGCTGGTGGTGACCGACGCGGAGCGCGCGGAGCTGCTGGCACGGCTGGCGATCCGCAAGGCGCCTGCGATTCCATGCGCACTTCATCTCCGCCTGTACCCCTTGGCTCAATCGGGTCGAACGTTCTCCCGGCAAGATCAGCGAGCAAAGGATCAGGCGCAGCACACGCACCCGCGTGGCTGGTCTGGAGCAATCCATTCGCGAGTACGTCGACCGGCGCAACGCCGATCCCAGGCCTTTCGTCCGGTACAAGAGCGCCGGTACGATTCTCGCCAAGCTCGCGCGGGCAACGGCCAGCCTCGTTCAAACTTTTTCTTGGGACACGACGCCAGGGATGCCCTGGTTCGCGCGCCAGGTCACCCGGCATTCCTTGCCCGGACCCGCACCGGACGCCAGCTCCCATCCGTGAAGCGACCGTGTGACGGCCGGCAGGTGGGCAGAACGGTCATGCGGCAAACTTGTCGATCAATGCGGATCCACAACAAGCATCGTGAATCCGCTTACCGGCTTGCCCTTTACCGCACTCTTCGCGCCCACCAGGAAAATCTCGTGCGATGCGGGGTCAAGCGCCAAGGTACGCGCGCTTTTCAGCGTCGGGACGGCCTTTGCGGAGGAGTAGTGGTCTTTGTCCACCTGGTGGATCACGTCCAGCACGCCTTCCCGGCTCGAACTGAAAACCGTGTGGGTCCGAGCATCGTAGGCGACCGCATCGGGGGCCTTGCCGATCGGCAGCCTGGCGACCTGATGTCCGGAGCCGGCATCCGTGACGATCAGCCATCCGTTCGCGCACACGGAAAACAGCCGCTGGTTCACCGCGTCCAGTGCGAGGCCGGTCGGGCCTTCGCATGGCGACAGGGACCAGGTCTGCTTTACGGCATTGGCCCTTGTATCGATATGCGCCAGCTCGCCCTTGTCCTCGAGATTGACGTACACGTTTCCATGCCCATCGCTTGTGGCGAATTCGGGGTTGCCCGCAAGGGCGATGGTCTGCAGCTCTTTGCCGAGCCTGGGATCGATCACGCTTATGCTGTTGCTGTCCCCGTTCATCGCCAGGACGTGCGACGTCGCGCTGTCGTAAATGATGGCGTCGGGATCTTTTCCGCCAACGGGAATGCTGCCTGCCACGGCGAGTGTCTTGAGATCCACGACGCTGACATCGTTCGCGTCCCCGTTGGTGACGTAGGCGCGCTGCAGATCCGGCACCAGCGCAACGCCATGTGCGTGTTTCATCCCCGGGATCTCCTTGACCACCTTGCCGCTTTTCGTGTCGACAACCATGACGCGATTGTCGCGAGCGACGAAGAGACGATTGGTGGAAGGGTCGAGCGTCAAATAGTCCCAGCCACCCGATCCTCCCAGCGCGTACTGATGCGTAACCCGGTAGTTACCCGACGGTGGCGCAGCACCCCATGACGGAGCCACGACCATGCACGCGAGGGTCAGAACCCATGCCATTGTCTTCAATTGATCATCCTCAGCTACGCAAGTTGACTGACACGCAGGTGGCGAGTCTAGCCAGAAGGACCACGCATCGGCAGCTTACGGATCGGTAAGTGCGCAGCAACTTGTCTGTCACAGCCCCCGCCTAGCTTCGAGGGACTTCCCACTCCCCAGCCCCACCACGCTCCGCGCGGTGGAACGGATGGTTTGTCCCCGATTGAGGCCAGCTCGATGCACCGTTCAAAATTACGCGTTGCCCTGCTTAGTTGCACCATCCTCTCGTGTCTCGGGGCACTGAGCGCGCCGACGGATGTGTTTGCTTTTGCGGCTACGGCGTCGGATACGCCGGCCCCGGCGCATGACGGATCGACAGCGAGCGACACTGCCAACGCAAGTGGCGCCGATCGCCAGCACAGGCAGAAGTCCAAGCAGGAAGTAAAAGACCTGCAGGGAGTCAGTGTTGTAGCCCCGCGCACGTCCGATGACATTGCCCGCAAGACGCAGGAAAACGCGCCCAACCTGATCAATATTCGTACCGAGGAACAAATCCGGGCGCTGCCGGATGTGAGTGCCGCCGAAGCCGTTCGCCGCATTCCCGGCATCTCGCTGGAAACCGACGAGGGCGAAGGTCGCTATGTCAACATCCGCGGATTCGACGCCGATCTGAACAGCACCACCTACGCTGGTGTCCGGCTTCTTCCCACCAACAATGCCTCGCCGTTCGGCGGCTATCGCGGCGTGGCCCTGGATTCCATCCCGGTGGGCTTCATCGGCGCCGTCAAGGTGACGAAGTCGAACCTGCCGAGCCAGGATGCGGAGGCCCTCGGCGGCACGATCGAAGTGCTGCCGAAACGGGCCCCCGATGAGCAGGGCGCGTTTTTCGAGGGCAGCGCGGGCGGCGGTTACGAGCCGCTGCGCGGCACGCCGATCAGCGAATTCTCGCTGGTGGGAGGTGGCCGATTCGGTCCCTTCTCGATCGTCCTGACGGCATCGGGCCACAACGATTCACGCAGCATCGATGACGTCGAGCCCGCCTATTTCAACGATTCGGCGCATCCGTACCAGGCGGTGAACGATATCGAGCAGCGCGATTACGAGCTGCATCGCCGGCGCCACGGCTACGCGATGGATATCGACTATCAGCCCGATGACGACAACGACTGGTATTTCCGTGCCTTCGATGCGGGCTACACCGAAAGATACAAGCGCCAGTTCATGGACATCCTGCCTGACGGCAACACCACGGTGCTGTCGAACGGAACGCTGCAAGACACCCTCTCTTTCCCGGGCGCGATCACCAAATCGCTGCGCGACGAGCAGGAAACGTCCACCGAGCGACTCTACATGCTGGGCGGCAAGAACATCCTGGGCGACACGACCGTGGACTATCACGTCGCCTACGTCGAGGGCACGTACAAGAAGCCCTTCGACTACAACTCCACGTTCACGTACAACTCCCCCTCCACGCCAGCGGGGCAGATCACGTACGGCCCGACGGGTCCCGGCCACGTTCCCGTCTACACGCTCTCGAACGCGCCGGGCTACCTCGATCCGGCCAACTACGCACTGACCAGCCTCAGCAACAGCACGGCGTACAACTTCGACCGTGAAATGTCGTACGCCATCAATTCCGATACGCCGGTGAATTGGGGGAGCCTGACGGATCAAAACCTGCGGTTCGGCCTGAGCGTGCGCCAGCGGCATAAACGGACGACGGCACAACCGTACACGCTCAATCCCACTGCCCTGCCATTGACCGCCGTCTCAAGCGGTTCCAACGAAACCTACTACGACGGGCTCTATCAGAACGGCGTGGATATCGCCCCCGGCGTCTTGCGGGGCATCTTTGGCCAAGGCACGATCGAGGCCGGCGATGTATTGAGCGCCCAGCAGCAGTACCTCGACGCGCATGAGGACATTTCCGCGGCCTACGGTGAATACACGGGCAGCTACGGCAACCTCGGCATACTCGCCGGCGTTCGTTTCGAACAGACGCATGATCGAAGCGGCGCATTCTCCGCCGGCATGGACGCCTCCGGCAATCCATTCGCGTATCCGATCAACATCAAGCACAACTACGACAATTTCTTCCCAAGCCTCCAGTTTCGCTATGAACTGGCGCCCGACACGATCCTGCGCGCGGCTTATTCGTCGACCATTGGCCGCCCGGGCTTCAACCAGGCCAACCCGGCGCTGGCGATCGACGTGGGCTCGGGCATCGTCACCACCGGCAACCCGTCGCTGAAACCAGCGACGGCCAACAGCTTCGATTTCAGCATCGAGCACTACCTGGACGGCGGCGGCATCATGTCCGCCGGGGTGTTCGACAAGGAAATCTCCAACTACATCATCCCGATCGAGACGACCCAGACACTGCCGAACAACAACCTGTACCCGGGCAGTCCGCAGCCGTTCCATATCTTCACGTTCGAAAACATCGGCTCCGCATACGCGCGCGGCCTGGAGCTGAACTGGGTTCAACAGTTCCGCAACCTGCCGGGCTGGC
Organism: Rhodanobacter sp. OR87; assembly: GCF_000473345.1. NCBI lineage: Bacteria > Pseudomonadati > Pseudomonadota > Gammaproteobacteria > Lysobacterales > Rhodanobacteraceae > Rhodanobacter > Rhodanobacter sp. OR87. The sequence goes on along the minus strand of NZ_AXBJ01000011.1, from coordinate 127,559 downwards.
TCGATGGCCTGGGTGCCAGCGCCAACTACACTTGGGTCAATTCGCGGATCCAGATCCGTCCCGGCGAGTATTCGCTGCTCCCGTCGACATCGAAGAACACCTGGAACGCCTCGATCTTCTACAAGCGCGCTGGTCTCTCGCTGAACCTGGCGGCGTATTCGGTATCGTCCGACCTGTTCGGCATCGGCACCGATCGCACCAGCGACATCTACAACGCACGCCGCACATCGATGGACTTCAGCGCCAGCTACGAGTTTCCGGCAGACTGGTCGATCTATTTCTACGCCAAGAACCTGCTCGATACGCCCCATGCATTCTATCAAGGCACCCCGGACCATCCGATCCAGCGCGAGTTCTATGGGATAACCTACATGGCAGGTGTGCGCTTCGAGTTCTGATCGGATCCGGGACGACATGCCGGTATCCGACCGCGCCAGCCACTGTGGACCGCGCCAACTTCAACGGGCCGGTCCACGGGCGTGTGGCGGTCCTTCCACATGCCGTGCCGGTTTGATCGGAGTCGGCTTCCGCACCGGCTGGCCCTTGAGCGCACTTTGGATAGCCCTGCCCGACGCAGCGAAGCAATCGCCTCATGAACATCCTGCTGATCGAAGACGACGCCGAGACCCAGGCCTATATCACCAGGGAGCTGACGAAACTTGGCCATGTGGTCGAACAGACGATGGACGGCCGGGAAGGATTGCAGCGCGCCTCATCGCAGGAACACGACGTACTCGTCATCGATCGCATGTTGCCGGGACTTGACGGCATGAGCCTGGTGAGAGCGTTGCGGTCGGCACGCGTGGTTACGCCGGTCTTGATGCTGACGGCGTTGGGCGACGTGGATCAGCGCGTCGAAGGCATCGACGCCGGCGCCGACGACTATCTTTCGAAACCCTTCGCATTCAGCGAACTGGCGGCTCGCGTCGGTTCGCTGGCAAGGCGGATGCAAATGGCGGCGCCTTCGGAGACGCTGCTGCGCGTGGCCGATCTCGAACTGGATCTGCTCAAGCGCGAGGCCTGCCGGGGCGGTCATGTCATCGACCTGCAGGCGCGTGAAATCCGCCTGCTCGAATACCTCATGCGTCATGCCGGCCACATCGTCACCCGCGCAATGCTGCTCGAAAACGTGTGGGAATATCAATTCGATCCACGGACCAGCGTCGTGGAGACGCACATGAGCCGGCTTCGCGCCAAGATCGACCGCGGCTTCCCCGGCGGCGAACTCATTGATACGGTGCGGGGCGCAGGTTACATACTGCGCTTGCCGGACAGACACTGAATCGTGAACATCCGCACCAAGGAGCAGATCTCCCGGCTGTTGCACAGCGCCGCATTTCGACTCGGCGTTCTGCAAGCCGCATCGTTCGCCTTCGCGGCACTCGTGCTGTTTGCGATTACCTGGGTTTCCGTAAGCGGCTATGTCACCGCACAACTCCGTCAGGAAATCAGCGACGAATCGAGCGAAATGACCGCCGTGCCCGGCAGCATTCGCGTGGCCTCGATCAACAAAGCCGTTGCTCATGCGCAAAAGGGAACGTTCTTCTACGGACTGTTTTCCCCCCGTGGCGATCGCATCGCGGGCAGTCTGGCAAAGATGCCGCCGTCACTCGGTTGGACCAGGTTGCACGAACTTCGCCATATCGATAGCAAGCACTCCGTGCCCGGCCACCTTCTGATCAATTCGTCCCGTCTCGAGGACGGCAACATCCTGGCGGTGGCCCACGGGACCTTGCAGGCGGACCAACTGAATGAACTCCTGTTGCAGTCCTTCATCTGGGCCGGGCTCGCGGCCGTGGTGCTGGCACTGGCCGGTGGCGTGCTTACGGCCAGAAGTTACCTGAGCAAGGTCGAGACGATCACTCAGGCCGCATCGAACATCGTCAAGGGCGATCTGGGCACGCGAATCGTGGTAACGGATCGCGACGACGAATTCGACCGCCTCGCCCGCTCGCTGAACCGAATGCTGGCCCGACTTCAGTCACTGATGGAGGGCATGCGCCAGGTCTCCAACGATATCGCCCACGATCTGCGTACACCTTTGACGCACTTGCGCCACAAGCTTGAAGCCACGACGCTTCAGGTCACCAGCGTCGAAGGCTACCGGGAATCCTGCACGACGGCCCTGGCCGACGTCGACCATGTGCTGGCTACCTTTGCGGCTTTGCTCAGGATCGCGCAAATCGAGAACCAGAAGCAGCAGGAAAACTTCACTGATGTTGATCTCTCGGGCTTGCTTGGCGTGCTGGTCGGCGACTTCGCACCCGTATTCGAGGATCAGGGCCGCAGTCTTCATGCCCGAATCCATCCGGGCGCGATTGTGCGCGGCGATGCGATGCTGTTGACGCAGATGTTCGCCAACCTGGTCGAAAACGCGCTGCATCACACCCCGCCCCACACACCCGTATTTCTGTCGTTGCTGCCGATGCCCGGATGTGCCCGGGCGATTGTTCGCGACACGGGACCAGGCATCCCGAAGCACGAGCGCGAACGCGTACTGCAACGCTTCGTCCGCCTGGACTCCTCTCGAAGCACGCCCGGGAGCGGCCTCGGACTCGCGCTCGTGACCGCAGTCGCCCAGCTGCACGAGATCACGGTAAGCCTGGGCGATGGCGAACCCGGCCTCGCCGTGCAAATCGACTTTCAACGACCCGTCTAGGCGCCGCGCAAGGCCTCGCGCCGATTCAGCACGCAGACACGCGACCGGCCGCCGCCCCGGTCCACGGGGCGCCTATCGCGCGACCGCCAAAGACGATGGGTGCCGCAGCGCCCATCATTTTCAATCCCCCGATGTCTCCGCGATCGGGGGCGGGCAATACATCCGGAACTCCGGCAGATGCGTGTTGGCGCGGCACGTGGTGGCCGCCTTCATCGTCACCTCGATGCAGGCGTCCGTGAACACGCCGCCGGTCTTGAGGAAGTCACGATCCTTGTCCGGCGCTTCCAGCGCGGCGTCGAGGCTGGAGCACACCTGCGGGATGGTCTTTTCTTCTTCATCGGCCGCTGCGCCCACTGAATAGCCATCGAATGCGGTCGACACCCGTCGAGGGTTCGGCACTCTCCACGCCTGTCGACGGCATCCCGTTATTTCTTGCAGCAATGCGTTCCGCCACATTCCCCCAACCATCTCGAATCTTCACGTCGCCTTGCACCGTAACCAGAGTAAGGTCGGCCCCGCCTTGGCAGCGGTCCCAGTCGCCAGCTGCACGGCAATCCGCAAGGGGGGAGGGTCAATGGCGCCGGAAGAACCCGACAGCGTCGCCGCGCGCCGCAACGGCCCCGTCGACCCCTCGCGTCGCCGCCTGCTGGCGGGCCTGCTCACCGCGTACACCGCCTCGCTGATTCCCTGGGCGCTGGCGCAGCCCGCGCCGCGCGCCGACCTCGGCGCGTTCACCGCGCTCTCCGCGATCCTGGTCGGCCGGCAGGCGCTGGATGCCGCGCAGGCCACCCGCCTCTACGACGCCCTCGCCGCCGCGCACCCGAACTTTCCGGCCGACGTGCAGGCGCTGCTGGCCCTGCTCAACGAACGCCACATCGATCCGCAACAGTTGCAGGGCGTGCTGGACGGCGAGCATTCGCCGCTGGCACCGCTGCCGCGGCAGATCCTCGGCGCCTGGGCGCTCGGCGTGGTGGGCAGCGGCGAAGGCGCGCGCTGCGTCGCCTACGAGACCGCGCTCAACGCGGTGATCGTGGCCGACGTGCTGAAGCCACCCACCTTCGCCTACGGCGCGTACGGCAGCTGGACCAGCAAGCCCAATATCTGAGGAGTGGAAACCGAATGTCCGCACAGCTATCGGCTGACATCGTGGTGATCGGCTCGGGCATCATCGGCGCGCTGGCGGCGCGCCGGCTGGCGCAGCAAGGCGCCTCGGTGCTGATTCTGGAGGCGGGGCCGCGGCTGGAGCGCGCCCGCGTCGTCGCTGCGTTCCGCAACTCGCCGATCAAGGGCAACTGGATGGCGCCGTACCCGCCCTCGCCGTGGGCGCCGCATCCGATCTACGTGCCCGAGGACAACGGCTACCTGAAGCAGGCCGGGCCGTATCCCTACCAGGCCGAGTACATCCGCGCGGTGGGCGGCACCACCTGGCACTGGGCCGCGCAGGCGTGGCGGCTGGTGCCGAACGACGTGCGCATCAAGAGCCTGTACGGCGTCGGCGTGGACTGGCCGCTCACTTACGAGGAGCTCGATCCGTGGTACCAGGAGGCGGAGGAGATCCTCGGCGTGGCCGGCGCCGACGACACCGGTTCGCCGCGCCAGCATCCGTTCCCGATGGAACCGGTGGCCGAGCCGTGGTCGATGCGCCGCTTCCGCGAGCGGCTGGCGCCGGCCTACCCGGTGGTCGCCAACACCGTGGCGCGCAACAGCCGCGGCTACGACGGCCGCCCCGCCTGCGTGGGCAACAACAGCTGCCAGCCGATCTGCCCGGTCAACGCGCAATACCTCGGCATCAATGCGGTGGAGGCGGCCGAGGCCGCCGGCGCCAAGGTCGTTCCCAACGCGGTGGTCTTCCGCATCGAGCACGACGCGAAGGGGCGCATCGCGGCGGTGCGCTACTACGCGCCGGACAAGAGCGAACACCGCGTCACCGGCGCCACTTTCATCCTCGCCGCGAACGGCATCGAGAGCCCGAAGCTGCTGCTACTGTCGGCCAGCGACAAATATCCGAACGGGCTGGCCAACAGCTCCGGCATGGTCGGCCGCCACTTGATGGACCACCCCAGCACCTCGCTCACCTTCTACGTCGACGAGGAACTGTGGCTGGGCCGCGGCCCGCAGAGCCCCAGTTCGATCAACACCCTGCGCGACGGCGCGTTCCGCTCGCAGCATGCGCCGTACCGGCTGGACTTCACCAACATCTCGCAGGTGCTCAACGTCACCGGCGACCTGATCAAGGAAGGCGTCTACGGCGTGGAGTTCGAGAAGCAGCTGCGCTGGCGCGCCGCGCGCCAGGTCAACGTGAAGAACGTGCTGGAGGTGCTGCCCAATCCCGACAACCGCATCACGCTCAGCGCGGAGAAGGACGTCATGGGCATCCCCAAGCCCGAGGCGCACTACGCGATCGACGACTACACGCGCCGCGGCGCGGACGTGTCCAAGGCCGACTTCGCGCGCATCGCCGAACTGATGGGCGGCACCGGCCTGCGCTACAGCGCGGACGGCCAGTTCGCCAACAACCAGCACATCACCGGCACGATGAGCATGGGCAACGATCCGGCGAGCTCGGTGGTCGACGCGTTCGGCCGCACGCATGACCACGAGAACCTGTTCATCTGCAGCACCGGCGTGATGCCCACCGCGGCCACGATGAATTCCACGCTCACCGGCGTGGCGCTGGCGCTGCGCACCGCCGAGCACATCCTGCCGGCGAAGGCATCGCGCACCACCACGGCGGACAGCGGGCGCGAGGCGAGCCTCGCATGAACGTTTCGACCTGCGGCCGGCTGCTGCTCGCCCTGCTCGTCACTGCGTCGGCCCATGCCGCCGACACGACGGACACCACCCTGCTGCAACGCGGCCAGTACCTGGCCACCGCCGGCGACTGCGTGGCCTGCCATACCGCACCCGGCGGCAAGCCGTACGCTGGCGGGCTGACGGTGCCCACGCCGGTCGGCAACATCATCAGCACCAACATCACGCCGTCGACCACCGCCGGCATTGGCCGCTACACCGAGCCGCAGTTCCGCGACGCCCTGCGCAAGGGTATTCGCGCCGACGGCGCCCACCTGTATCCGGCGATGCCGTACACGTCGTATGCGCAGGTCACCGACGACGACGTGCGTGCGCTGTACGCGTACTTCATGCACGGCGTGGCGCCGGTGGACAACAGGCCGGCACTGACCCGGCTGCCGTTCCCGTTCAACCTCCGCCTGTCGATGGCAGGGTGGAACCTGCTGTTCCTCGACCGCAAGCCGTTCACGCCCGATCCGGCCAAAGACGCCAAATGGAACCGCGGCGCCTACCTGGTGCGCGGGCTGGCCCACTGCAGCACCTGCCACACGCCGCGCAACCTGCTGATGGCCGAGCGGTCGTCGCGCGAGCTGGCCGGCGGCATGGTCGGCAGCTGGTTGGCGCCGAACATCACCGCGGACGCGAACAGCGGCATCGGCGGCTGGAGCGAACAGGACCTGGTCGACTACCTGCAGCTCGGCCACGCCCGCGGCAAGGCGCAGGCCGCCGGACCGATGGCCGAGGCGGTCGAGCACAGCCTGCAACACTTCGAACCCGCCGACCTGCAGGCGATCGCCAGCTACCTGAAGACGGTACCCGCACGCCACGACCCGGCCGACACCCGCGCCGTCGGCGGCTGGGGCGGCGCGTTCGACGGGATGGCCGACCAGCGCGGCATCGCCCCGCCCGCCGACGCGGAGCAGTGGAGCGGCGAGCAGTTGTACGACGCCCACTGCGCCAGCTGCCACCAGGCCGGCGGCGAAGGCAGCTTCGACGGCGGCCTGCCGCCGCTGTTCCACAACACCGCCACCGGCCGCGTCGCCAGCGGCAACTTGGTGCTGGTGATCCTCGAAGGCATCCGCTGGCAGACCGGCGACTCCGGCGTGCACATGCCGGGCTTCGCGGGCGATCTGAGCGACCAGCAGATCGCCACCCTGGGCAATTACCTGACGCTGCGCTACGGCAACCCCGCCGCACGGATCACGGCGACGCGGGTCGCCAACCTGCGCGCCGGCGGCGCGCCATCGCACCTGGCCGCGCTGGTCCTGCTGGCGATGGTCGTGGTGGTGGTGCTGATCCTCGCCATCATTGTTCTGTGGCGCCGGCGCAAGCGGCGCCGGACTTCCTCCGGCCCGGCCTGACCCTCATGCGCCATCCACCCTGCACGATCCCCGGCCTGGCGCTCGGCAGCACGTTGTGGCTGTGCACGTTGCCGGCCCTGGCACAGCAGGCCGGCGGCTGGCTTGGGCAACCCACGCTGACCGGCGACTGGGGCGGCACGCGCACGCAGCTGCAGGGCGACGGCACCACCCTGCGCGCGCACTGGACCACCGAGAGCGCGGGCAACCTCTCCGGCGGCCATCGCCAGACCGCGCGCTACACCCAGCAGCTCGACCTCGGCGCGGACTTCGACCTCGACAAGCTGTGGGGCGTGCCCGACGCGAAGATCCAGTTCACCGTCACCGAGCGCGACGGCCGCAGCCTGTCGGCCGACGCGATTGGCAACCAGTTCTCGGTGCAGGAGCTCTACGGCGCGGGACAGAACTTCCGCCTGGCCGCATTGAACTGGCAACAGGATTTCCTCGACCACCGGGTCTTCATGGAGTTGGGCTGGTCGCCGGCGGGCGACGACTTCGCGCGACTGCCTGCGTTCTGCAATTTCCAGAACGGCATCATCTGCGGCCACGCCAACGCGATGACCACCAACAGCGGCGCGCACAACTACCCCACCGCGCAATGGGGCGGCCACGTGAAGTGGCATGCCACGCCGGACTTCTACGCCACCGTCGGCGCCTATCTCAACAATCCCAACGCCGGCAACAAGGACCAGGGCTGGAACCTCAGCCTCAAGCATCACGGCGTGTTCCTGCCGGTCGAGGTGGGCTGGTCCAACGGCTACGGCAGCGGGCAGCTGCCCGCCGATCTCAAGCTCGGCGCGTACTACAACACCGTCGGCACGCCGGACGTCTACACCGACGTCAATGGCCAGTCGGCCGGCCTCACCGGCGCCGGCTTCATGCAGCACAATGGCCGCTCGGGCGGCTACTTCATCGTCGACAAGATGGTCTACCGTGAAGGGCCCGACACGAAACGCGGGCTCACCTTGGGCGCGATGGGCGGCGTGGGCGATGCGTCGACCGCGAAGTACCGCTACTTCTGGATCGTCGGTGGCCACTACCAGGGCACCTTCCCCGGCCGCGACGACGACGTGGTCTCGCTCATGGTCGCCAGCGGCCGCACCAACCCGCGGCTGACCCGCTACCAGCGCGACCGCGATCTGGTGGCGCCCGGCAGCATCGGCATCCAGCGCTACGAAAGCGTCGCCGAGATCGACTACGGCGCCAAGCTCACTCCCTGGCTCATCCTGCGCCCCAATCTGCAGTACGTGATGCACCCCGGCGGCACCGGCGGCATCCCCGATGCTTTCGTCATCGGCCTGTACACGCAGGTGACGTTCTGAATTGCACGCCGGGGCTCGGCATCACCCCCGCCTTCGCGGAGAAGGAGCACCGGAGCGCACCGCCGATCGACCACCGCACGTGGCCGGCGCCCAAGTGCCGGGCCGTGAACGCGCCCCAACCATCCCTGCCCATCTTGACTTCTCGGCCGCTCGCTTGTGGTACCTTTTTTCTTGATCAGTCAGACATTTCCGCGGCTCACGCGGCCACCGACTCTTCAGCCACTACCTTTGATCCGTATCAGTTGGATGGCGCCGTTACCCAGCCATTCCCGACAAGCAAAAGTCTGGCGAACATCGCAACGCCGATTCCCGGGGCAGATGAAGGCCAAAGCCATGTTCAACGAAAAGAAAGTTTCCCAGATGGCCGCGTTCTTCCTCGAGAAGGGCCACGGCAGCATGCCGGTACTGAAGCTCATGAAGCTTCTGTACCTAGCTGACCGCGAATCCATGGATCGCTACGACGAGCCGATTTCCGGCGACCGCATGGTTTCGATGCCGCACGGCCCAGTGTTGTCGCGGACGTTGGAGCTCATCAACGGCGAATGCTCGGATACCAACGATTGGTCTCATTGGGTCACCGGCAGGGCCGGTTACGAGGTCGGCTCGGCCAAACACGGGCCGCTGAATCGTGACTCATTGGGTGCACTCAGCGATGCCGACATCGAGGTTTTGACCGACACCTGGGATCGTTTCGGCCAGCTCGGCAAGTACGAGATTCGCGATCTCACCCACACGATGTGTGGAGAATCGACCGACCCCAAGGGTTCCATGAACCCAATCCCGCCGCGCGATGTCTTTCTCGCGTTGGGCCGGAACATGCAGCAGGCGAATGAAGCCCAGGAGCGTCTGGCCGAGGCGGCGATCGTGGATCGTCTGTTCGCCACGATCTGATGTTTTTCGCGACCAAGCGCGCGACGGTGCTTATACCGTCCGGGTCGATTGATCGACCCGATCTGCGTCATTTGTTCGTGCTGCTTTGAGACCTCTTTGGCGAGCCACTCAAGTGTTTGCTCGTCAGCCTCAGCACGGTTCGTCAGAACGCCTATTACGACCCCGCCTGTCTGCTGTACGCAGGCGACCATCCGTTCGTGAAACAGACCAACTACGTCAAGTACAGCACCTGCCGGCTGGAAGAAGCCGCCAAGCTGGTGAGAGCCGTGGAGTCCGGTGTTTTCAGACAGCACGACATGATGGACGGCGCCATCGTGGCTCGGATCATTCGTGCATGCCTGTCTTCCAGGCACACACCGAAAGAAATCAAGGATCTGATCGTCGCCCACGGCTGGGTCGATGCCGTCGACGAATGATCTTCACCGCAGCGACCGCTGACCGCGGGTCCCACACGCAGCCACAACCGAACGATCGCAAATTCGGTTGGTAGATGGATTCGAGGCGGTGGGTTTCAATAGCAAGCGCATCGAGCTTGGCGGCACCGCCGAAACGACAACGGGCGCCAAAGCGCCCGTTGTCCGCATCACATGATGGGCCGGCTCAGAGCGAGTAGTACATCTGGAACTCCAGCGGATGCGTGCTGGCGCGGTATTTGGTCACTTCCTTCATCTTCACCTCGATGTAGGCATCGATGAAGTCGTCGGTGAACACGCCGCCGGCCTTGAGGAAGTCGCGGTCCTTGTCCAGCGCTTCCAGCGCGGCATCGAGGCTGGAGCACACCTGCGGGATGTTCTTCTCCTCTTCCGGCGGCAGGTCGTAGAGGTCCTTGTCGGCCGGCGCGCCCGGGTCGATCTTGTTGATGATGCCGTCGAGGCCGGCCATCATCAGCGCGGTGAACACCAGGTAGCCGGAGTTCATCGGGTCGGGGAAGCGCACCTCGATGCGGCGGCCCTTGGGGCTGGCCACGTACGGGATGCGGCAGCTCGCCGAGCGGTTGCGGGCCGAGTAGGCCAGCATCACCGGCGCCTCGAAGCCCGGCACCAGCCGCTTGTAGCTGTTGGTGGTGGAGTTGGCGAACGCGTTGATCGCGCGGGCGTGCTTGAAGATGCCGCCGATGTACCACAGCGCGGTCTGGCTGAGGCCGCCGTAGAGGTCGCCGGCGAACAGGTTCTCGCCGTTCTTGGCCAGCGACTGGTGCACGTGCATGCCCGAGCCGTTGTCGCCGACCAGCGGCTTCGGCATGAAGGTGACGGTCTTGCCGTTCTGGTGCGCCACGTTCTTGATGACGTACTTCATCGTCAGCAGTTCGTCGGCCTTCTTCACCAGCGTGTTGAACTTCACGCCGATCTCGCACTGGCCGGCGTTCGCCACCTCGTGGTGGTGCACCTCGACGGTCTGGCCCAGCGATTCGAGCACCTTGCACATGTCCGCGCGCAGGTCGCCCAGCGAGTCGACCGGGCTGACCGGGAAGTAGCCGCCCTTCACGCCCGGGCGATGGCCGCTGTTGTTGCCGTCGTACTTGTAGCGCGAGGACCACGCCGCTTCCTCGGAACCGATCTCGTAGAACACCCGGCCCGGGTCGTTCTGCCAGCGCACCGAGTCGAAGATGAAGAACTCCGGCTCCGGGCCGAAGAACGCGGTGTCGGCGATGCCGGTGGATTTCAGGTACGCCTCGCCGCGCTTGGCGATCGAGCGCGGGTCGCGGCCGTAGGCCTGCATGGTGCTCGGCTCCAGCACGTCGCAATGCAGGATCAGCTGGGTGTGCGAGCTGAACGGATCGAGGTGGGCGGTGTCCGGGTCGGGCAGCAGGATCATGTCCGACTCGTTGATGCCCTTCCAGCCGGTGATCGAGGAGCCGTCGAACATCTTGCCGTCCTCGAACGTCGACTCGTCGATCGCGTGGGCCGGGAAGGTGACGTGGTGGTGCACGCCGAGCATGTCGGCAAAACGGAAGTCGACGAATTCGACCTCGTGTTCCTGGATCAGGTCGAGCACGTGGTGGGCGGTGGACATGGAACAACCTCGACGTGGATGGATGAGCGGGATGAGGCGGATGGAGCAAGGCGCGTGCCAGCGAGCGAACCCGTTGCGCCGCAAGGGGTGGCGGGCTTCCGGGGTGCTTCGGGGCAGTCGGAAGGTTTCATGCTGGTGCAGTCGATAAAACGCATTGCACCATCATGGAACATCCGGCCGTGGCCCGGCCACCCGGCTCAGCCATCGTAGGCGCTTTCGCCGTGCGAGGTAATGTCCAGCCCCTCCCGCTCGGCGTCGTACGGCACGCGCAGGCCGAACACCACCTTCACCACCAGATAGCCCAGCACCGACACCACCCCGCTCCACAGCACGGTGATGGCCACGCCCAGCGCCTGCACGCCGAGCTGGTGGATGACCGAATAGTCCGCCGCGCCGGTGCCGCCCAGCGCCGGCGCGCTGAACACGCCGGTCAGCAGCGCGCCGACGATGCCGCCGACGCCGTGCACGCCGAACACGTCCAGCGCGTCATCCGCGTGCAGCAGCTTCTTCAGCCCGGTCACGCCCCACACGCAGCACACGCTGGCCAGCGCACCGATCACGATCGCGCCCAGCGGCCCCACCGTGCCGCAGGCCGGGGTGATGCCGACCAGGCCGGCCACCGCGCCGGAAGCACCGCCCACCATCGAGGCGTGGCCGCGCCGCACCGCCTCGATCGCCAGCCACGCCAGCACCGCCGCCGCGGTGGCCAGCAAGGTGTTGAGGAAGGCCAGCGCCGCGCCGGCGTTCGCCTCCAGGTTGGAGCCGGCGTTGAAGCCGAACCAGCCCACCCACAGCAGCGCCGCGCCGATCATGGTGAAGGTCACGTTGTGCGGCTTCATCGGTTCGCGGCCGAAGCCCAGCCGCGGCCCGACCAGCCAGGCGCCGACCAGGCCGGCCACCCCGGCGTTGATGTGCACCACCGTGCCGCCGGCGAAATCCAGCGCGCCCTTGGCGAACAGGTAGCCGCCCGGGCCGGCCCATACCATGTGCGCGATCGGCAGGTAGGCGAAGGTGAACCAGATCGCCGCGAACAGCAGCACCGCGCGGAAGCGCATGCGCTCGGCCAGCGCGCCCACGATCAGCGCGCCGGTGATGCCGGCGAAGGTGGCCTGGAACGCCACGAACACGTACTCGGGCAACGACACGCCCGGGGTGAATGTGGCCGCCAGCGTGTCTTTCGTCACTCCATGCAGGAACAGCTTGGCGAAGTTGCCGATCACCGCGCCGCTGCCGCTGAAGGCGAGGCTGTAGCCATACGCCACCCACAGCAGCAGCAGCAGCGAGAACACCGTCAGCACCTGCATCAGCACCGACAGCACGTTCTTCGCGCGCACCAGGCCACCGTAGAACAGCGCCAGCCCCGGCACCGTCATCAGCAGCACCAGCAAGGTGGAAGTGAGCATCCACGCCACGTCGCCCTTGTCGACCATCGGCGCGGGCGCGGTGGCGTGCAGCAGCGGCGCGGCCAGGAGCAGCAGCAGGCCCGCGCCGATGCCGCGACGGAACTTGAACGCTTTCATGGGAAACCTCACGGGGTGCGGGTCAGAGCGCATCGACGTCGAGCTCGCCGGTGCGGATGCGGATCACCTGCTCCACGCCGGTGACGAAGAGCTTGCCGTCGCCGACGTTGCCGGTGCGCGCGGCGCGCTGGATCTCCTCCAGCACTGCGTCGAGCAGTTCGTCGGGCACCACCACCTCGACCTTGAGCTTGGGCAGGAAATCGACCACGTACTCGGCGCCGCGGTACAGCTCGGTGTGGCCCTTCTGGCGGCCGAAGCCGCGCACTTCCGTCACCGTGATGCCCGACACGCCGGCATGCGCGAGCGCGTCGCGGACCTCGTCGAGCTTGTACGGGCGGATCACGCTGGTGATCATTTTCATGGATGGCTCCGGATGGAATGTCTTTCAGAACGACCTGGCCACGCTCAGCACCGCCGTGGCGCCACCCAGGTAGTGGCCGCGCGCGTTGGTGTACGCAGCCCGGCGCGCGTCGGTGTCGCAGTAGCCCAGCGCCAGCGACCAGCCGCTGCCGAAGTTGCGCGTCACGCCCAGCTTCCAGTCGCTGTACGAGGTGCCCGGCACGTTCGCCACGTGCTGGTGCCCCACGTGCGCGTTGAGCAGCCAGCCCGGCGCGAACTCCCGGCTCCACGACAGGTCCACATAGCCGCTGTGCCTGCTGCCGGCATAGCCGAACAGGTCGGTGAACGCGTACGAGTACTTCAGCGACACGCTTTTCCAGGCCAGCGCGGCATAGCCCTCGGTGGTGTGCGGCCGGGTGAACCCCCGTGGATAGCTGCCCGGGTACTGGTAGCGATACAGGCCCGCATCCCAGCTCCAGCCGCCGCCGACATCGCCGCGCCAGCCGGCGTAGAGATCCAGCTCCACGCTGCTGGAAATCGGCGCGGTGGAGGTCGAGGCATCGGCCAGCCAGCTCACGTTGCTGCCCCAGCCGCCGACGTACCCGCCGCCGGCATGGTCGAATTCCACGCCGGCCTGCACGGCAGGCCGGCGATCGGTCTGCGACAGGCCGCGGAACAGGTAGTCGCTGACCACGCCGGCGCTGCCGAGCCACCGGCTGGCCGGGGTGTCGCCGGCCCGCGCCGGCATCGGCGCGATGGCGGCCCATCCCGACGCAACCACCGCCGCGGACATCCAGCTTCGTCTCATGGGCCGCACTCCCTCCGCTGATGGTGCCTGGGTGATGGCCGTCCGGACGTCCAGACGTCCATGCGCCGTTGCGTCGCGGCCATGCACCTGGATGGCTCCCCCTGTCCCTCAGCAAGCCACGTGCCACGCGCGGAAACCGTGGTCGAGACGGCATCGGCGGCATCGCAACGAAGCGGCCGCGCCCGAGTTCGCACCATCCGCACCCGTCGAGGCGACCGCTTTGCACTGTTGCAGTGCGCATCCGGCCCGGCCGCCTGCTCGGCTGCCGGCCATCCGGCATCAAGGCAAAACCCGTAAGCTATGCCGCTTCATGCCGGCGATCCGTTCGACGGCACACCTCCACCCTGCCAACGGACCCGCCCGTGACCGACCTGCTCCATGTCATCCTGCTCGGCATCATCGAGGGCATCACCGAATTCCTGCCGATCTCCTCGACCGGGCACCTGCTGATCGCGGAGAAGTTCGGGCTGGGCGCGCGCTCGGACCTGTTCAACATCGGCATCCAGGCCGGCGCGATCCTGGCGGTGACGCTGATCTACCGCAGGCGGATCTGGCTGCTGCTGACGCAGTGGCGCGAGCCGGGCAACCGCGATTACCTGTTGAAGCTGACCGTGGCCTTCCTGATCACCGCCGCGCTCGGCCTGGTCGCGGTGAAGCTCGGCTTCAAGCTGCCGGAGACGGTGACGCCGGTGGCGTGGGCGCTGGTGATCGGCGGCCTGTGGATGATCGCCGCCGAACGGCTGGCCGCGCGGCAGCCGGATCGCCGTGAAGTGACCTGGAAAGTGGCGATCCTGGTCGGCATCGCGCAGATGATCGCCGGCATCTTTCCCGGCACTTCGCGCTCGGCCGCGACGATCTTCGCGGCGATGCTGTTCGGCACCAGCAACCGCGCGGCGGCGACCGAGTTCGCCTTCCTGGTCGGCATTCCCACCATGTACGCGGCCACCGGCTACGAGCTGCTGAAGGTGGTCAGGGGCGGCGGCGCGGCGCACGAGGACTGGACCGCGCTGGTCGTCGGCTTCGTGATCTCGGCGATCATGGCGTTCGTGGCGGTGAAGTGGTTGCTCGGCTACATCCGCGCGCACGCGTTCACGCCGTTCGCGCTCTACCGCATCGCGTTCGGCGTGGCGCTGCTGTGGCTGGTGCCGGCCGGCGGCTGAGCCCGCCGCGGCCGGACCCTGCGAACCAGCGCCGGCGGTGGCGCCTACGCGGCTTCGACCAGCGCCTTCCGCGGCGCCGGTTTCGGCGGGGTCTTCGGGGCGTCGACCGCACACTGGCCCGGCTGGTTGGTGCGGTCGAACAGTTCGCGCACCCATTCGATGAAGGCCTGCACGCGCGCCGACAGGTGCTTCTTCTGCGGGTAGACGATCCACACCGGCTTGCCGGTGGAGTGGGTGTCGGTCATCACCCGTTCCAGCATGCCCTTCTCCAGCAGGCACGCGGCCAGCATGCGCGGCACCTGGGTGATGCCCAGCCCGGCAGCCACCGCCTGCAGCACCGATTCGCCGTCGTTGATCAGCATGTGCGCGTCGATGTCCACGCTCATCTGCCCGCCCGGCGTGTCGAACTGCCACTGGCGCGGCCGGCCGTTCGGGTAGACGTAGTTGATGCAGCGGTGGCTCTTCAGATCCTCGATGCTGCGCGGCGCGCCGTACTTGCGCAGGTACTCGGGCGAGGCGCACACCACATTGCTGAGGTAGCCGATCTTGCGCGCGATCAGGCTGGAATCCTCCAGCTCGCCGACGCGGATCGCGCAATCCAGGCCCTCGCCGTTGAGGTCCGCCGGCGAGTCGCTCATCGACAGCTCCAGCCGGATGTCCGGGTAGCGCTGCTCGAACTCGGTCAGCCGCGGGATCACCGCGGCGCGGCCCACCGACAGCGAGATGCCCACGCGCAGCTTGCCGGTCGGCTTGCTGTTGGCAAAGTTCAGCGCCTCGGTCGCCTCGGCCAGGTCGGCAAGGATCTCCTTGCAACGTGCATGGAACGAGGCCCCATCGTCGGTCAGCCGCAGGGAGCGGGTGGAGCGGAACAGCAGCCTGGCGCCGAGCTGGGCTTCCAGCCGGGAAACGGCCCGGCTGACCCCGGACGGGGTCATGCCGAGCTGGCTGGCGGCGGCGGCGAAACTCTTGGCCTCGACCACGCGGACGAAGGTCGAAATGGCGGAAAAGTCTTCCATTGTTTCAATTCCTCGTCGATTCGTGACTGCGGCGCACGAGTGTAGTGCGCAAGGAACGGATTTTCTATACCGGAAAGTACACCTATTCTCTCGACCCTTCGCCGGGTTCCCCCTCCCCGGCCAACAAGGTGTTGGGAGTGCAAGATGAAAAAACAATGGATGCTGGTTCTCCTGGTTGCAGCCGGAGCCTTCGGCAGCTGGCTGCTGCTGCACGGCAACGACAGCCGCGCGCAAAGCCCCGCCGGCGGGCCGCCGCCGGAAGTGACGGTGGCGCAGGCGTTGACCCGCCAGGTCAGCGACAGCGCCGAGTTCACCGGCCGGCTGGAAGCGGTGAACACGGTGCAGGTGCAGCCGCGGGTCGGCGGCTTCGTGGAGTCGGTGCATTTCCAGGAAGGCGCGCTGGTGCACAAGGGCGACGTGCTGTTCCAGCTCGACGCCCGCCCGTACCAGGCCGAGGTCGACCGGCTGGTCGCCAACCAGGCACAGGCCAAGGCCGAGTTGAGCCTGGCCGAAACCAACCAGCGCCGCGCCGAGATGCTGCTTGCCCAGCACGCGATCGCGCAGCAGGAAGCCGACCGCCAGGCC
This sequence comes from Rhodanobacter sp. OR87, assembly GCF_000473345.1. Taxonomy (NCBI): domain Bacteria; kingdom Pseudomonadati; phylum Pseudomonadota; class Gammaproteobacteria; order Lysobacterales; family Rhodanobacteraceae; genus Rhodanobacter; species Rhodanobacter sp. OR87. The sequence continues at coordinate 111,098 of NZ_AXBJ01000011.1, read as the reverse complement.
ACCACCGCGCAGAGCGCACGCGCCCAGCTGGGCGCCGCCACCGCCGCGCTGGCCGCGGCGCGGCTGAACCTGGACTTCACCCAGGTGCGTTCGCCGATCGACGGCCGCGTCAGCAACGCCCGCGTCACCCCCGGCAACCTGGTCACCAGCAACGACGTGCTGACCAGCGTGGTCTCGGTGAACCCGGTCTACGTCTACTTCGACGTGGACGAGCAGACCTGGCTCAAGCTCGACCACCTGCGCGCCCGCGCGAAGCAGGCCGGCCGCAACGCGCGGATCGAGGCCGCGATGGGCCTGGCCGACGAGACCGGCTACCCGCATGACGGCCGCCTCGACTTCGTCGACAACCAGTTGCACAGCGGCTCCGGCACGATGCGCCTGCGCGCGGTGTTCGACAACGCCGACGGGCTGTACACGCCCGGCCTGTACGCCCGCGTGCAGCTGCAGAGCGGCCAGGCGCGCCCGCGCGTGCTGGTCGACGACCGCGCGATCGGCACCGACCTCGGCAACCAGTTCGTCTACGTGGTCGACAAGGAGCACAAGGTGCAGTACCGCAAGGTCGACACCGGCGCGCTGTTCCACGGCCTGCGCGTGATCGACAGCGGCTTGGGCGCCAACGACGTGGTGGTGGTGAACGGCCTGCAGCGCGTGCGCCCCGGCGTGGAGGTGAATCCGCAGAAGGTGGCGATGAGTTATCGGCTGGAGGCGGCCGACAAGGCGCTGGTCGAGAGCGGCGATGCGCCGGATGTCGATGCGCGCACCGCGCAAGCCGGCACGACAGCTCCGCAGAGTCGCCCGCAAGGCTGAACACCGCTCCCTCCCCTGCGGCCGAAGAAAGTCCCTTTGCGGGACGTGCAGCAGGGGAGGGCTGGGGAGGGGTGAAGCCCTCCGGCGAAGCCAAGAGCAAGAGCGTCACCCCCTCCCCACCTCCCCCTGCGATGCAGGGGGAAGAGCAAAGCAGACCGAGGCCGCGAAACGGCTTCGTCGAGGATCTTTTGCATGAAAAACATCGCCCAATTCTTCGTCGACCGGCCGATCATGGCCGCCGTGCTGTCGCTGCTGTTCGTGATCACCGGCTCCATCGCGGTGTTCAAGCTGCCGATCAGCGAATACCCCGAAGTGGTGCCGCCCACCGTGGTGGTGCGTGCTGCCTACCCCGGCGCCAACCCGAAGGTGATCGCGGAAACCGTCGCCACCCCGCTGGAGGAACAGATCAACGGCGTGGAGGGCATGCTGTACACCTCCTCGCAGGCGACCAGCGACGGCGCACTCACCCTCACCGTGACGTTCGCGCTCGGCACCGACCTCAATACCGCCCAGGTCGACGTGCAGAACCGCGTGGCGCAGGCGCTGCCGAAATTGCCGGAGGAAGTGCAGCGGCTCGGCGTCACCACCCAGAAGAGCTCGCCCGACCTCACCATGGTGGTGCACCTCACCTCGCCCGACCAGCGCTACGACATGCTGTACCTGTCGAACTACGCGCGACTGCACGTGAAGGACGTGCTGGGCCGGCTCGATGGCGTCGGCGACGTGCAGATCTTCGGCGCCGGCGAATACTCGATGCGCGTGTGGCTGGACCCGCAGAAGCTGGCGCAGCGCTCGCTCACCACCGGCGACGTGATCAACGCGATCCGCGAGCAGAACGTGCAGGTCGCCGCCGGCGCGCTGAATGCGCCGCCCGGCCCCACCAACTCGGCGTTCCAGCTCAACATCAACACGCGCGGCCGGCTGGTCAGCGAGGACGATTTCCGCAACATCATCGTGCGCACCGCCGCGAACGGCGGCGTCACCCATCTGGGCGACGTGGCGAAGGTCGACCTGGGCTCGAACAACTACGCGCTGCGCAGCCTGCTCGACAACAAGCCGGCGGTGGCGCTGCCGATCTTCGCGCGGCCCGGCTCGAACGCGATCCAGATCTCCGACGAGGTGCGCGCCACCATGGCGCAGCTGAAGCAGGATTTCCCGCAGGGCGTCGACTACCAGATCGTGTACGACCCCACCGTGTTCGTGCGCGGCTCGATCGAGGCGGTGGCGCACACGCTGCTGGAGGCGATCCTGCTGGTGGTGCTGGTGGTGATCCTGTTCCTGCAGACCTGGCGCGCCTCGATCATCCCGCTGGTGGCGGTGCCGGTATCGCTGATCGGCACCTTCGCGGTGATGTACCTGGCCGGCTTCTCGCTCAACGCGCTGTCGCTGTTCGGCCTGGTGCTGGCGATCGGCATCGTGGTCGATGACGCGATCGTGGTGGTGGAGAATGTGGAACGGCACATCGAGCTCGGGCAATCGCCGCGCGAAGCCACGCGCAAGGCGATGCACGAAGTCACCGGGCCGATCGTCGCCACCGCACTGGTGCTGTGCGCGGTGTTCATCCCGACCGCCTTCGTCAGCGGCCTCACCGGCCAGTTCTACCGCCAGTTCGCGCTGACCATCGCGATCTCCACGGTGATCTCCGCGTTCAACTCGCTGACCCTGAGCCCGGCGCTGGCCGCGGTGCTGCTGAAGGGTCACGACGCGCCGAAGGACCGCCTCACGCGCGGCATCGACCGCGCGTTCGGCTGGCTGTTCCGCCCGTTCAACCGCCTGTTTCATCGCGGTTCCGAACGCTACGTGGGCGGCGTCCGGCGCATCGTCGGCAAGGGCAAGCTGGCGCTGGTGGTGTACGCCGGCCTGATCGCACTGACCTGGTTCGGCTTCTCGCACGTGCCGACCGGCTTCGTGCCGGGCCAGGACAAGCAGTACCTGGTGGCGTTCGCGCAGCTGCCCGACGCGGCCTCGCTCGACCGTTCCGAGGACGTGATCCAGCGCATGGGCGCGATCGCGCTGAAGCAGCCGGGCGTGGAGCACGCGGTGGCGTTCCCCGGCCTGTCGATCAACGGCTTCACCAACTCGACCAACTCCGGCATCGTGTTCGTCACGCTGAAGCCGTTCGAGGAACGCCGTGACGCATCGTTGTCGGCCGGCGCGATCGCCGGTGCGCTGAACCAGAAGTTCGCCTCGATCCAGGATGCCTACATCGCGGTGTTCCCGCCGCCGCCGGTGATGGGCCTGGGCACGATCGGCGGCTTCCGCATGCAGATCGAGGACCGCGGCGACCGCGGCTTCAACGAGCTGTACCAGCAGACGCAGAACCTGATCGCCGCCAGCCGCAAGGATCCGGCGCTGGCCGGGCTGTTCTCCAGCTTCCAGATCAGCGTGCCGCAGGTGGACGCCGACGTGGATCGCGAGAAGGCCAAGACCGTCGGCGTGAACCTGGGCGACGTGTACCAGACCATGCAGGCCTACCTCGGCTCGCTCTACGTCAACGACTTCAACCGCTTCGGCCGCACCTACCAGGTGAACGTGTCGGCCGACCCGGCGTTCCGCCATTCGCCGCAGGACATCCTTGCGCTGAAGACGCGCAACGCGCAGGGCCAGATGGTGCCGCTGGGTTCGTTCGTCACCGTGAAGCAGGGCGCCGGCCCGGATCGCGTGCAGCACTACAACGGCTACGCCACCGCCGAGATCAACGGCGGCCCCGCGCCGGGCTTCAGCTCGGGCCAGGCGCAGGCGGCGATGGAAAAACTGGCGAAGGACAACCTGCCGAACGGCGTCAGCTTCGAATGGACCGAACTGACCTACCAGCAGATCCTCGCCGGCAACACCGCGATCCTGGTGTTCCCGCTGTGCGTGCTGCTGGTGTTCCTGGTGCTGTCGTCGCTGTACGAGAGCTGGTCGCTGCCGCTGGCGGTGATCCTGATCGTGCCGATGGTGCTGCTGTCAGCGATCGCCGGCGTGTGGCTGTCCGGCGGCGACAACAACATCTTCACCCAGATCGGATTGATCGTGCTGGTCGGCCTGGCGTGCAAGAACGCGATCCTGATCGTGGAGTTCGCCCGCGAACGCCAGCACGAAGGCATGAGCCGCCACGAGGCGGTGCTGGAAGCGGCCCACCTGCGGCTGCGCCCGATCCTGATGACCTCGTTCGCCTTCATCATGGGCGTGGTGCCGCTGGTCACCTCGCACGGCGCCGGCGCCGAGATGCGCCACGCGATGGGCGTGGCGGTGTTCGCCGGCATGCTCGGCGTGACCGTGTTCGGGCTGATCTACACGCCGCTGTTCTACGTCGTCATTCGCGCCCTGGTCGAGCGCCGCGAGGCGCGCGCGGCCGAACGCGCCGCCGCGCATGCACTGCCGGCGCTGGAGAACCACTGATGAAAACACTCGTGCATGACATGCCGCAGAACACTTTCGCGAGCCACCTTTTCGCTCGTCATCCCAGCGAAAGCTGGGATCCAGCGCCTTCGGCTCCTACCACACACAGTCACTGGATTCCTGCTTTCGCAGGAATGACGAAGGTGGTGCGAGGTGCGCTGCTGGTCACGGCCCTGACGCTGCTGGCCGCTTGCGCCAGCGCGGGTCCCGACTACCACGCAGCGAAGATTGCCGCGCCGCAATTGCAGGGACTGGATGCCGCACAGGAAAACAACGCGCAATTCCAGGCCGCGTGGTGGAAGCAGTTCAACGACCCCACGCTGGATGCGCTGATCCAGCGCGCCGCGGCGAACAACCTCGACCTGCGCATCGCCGTGGCGCGGCTGCATGAAGCGCGCGCGCTGCTCAGCGGCGCGAAGTCCGAGCAACTGCCGACCATCGACACGGACGCGAACTACACGCGCAGCCGCGGCCAGCAGCCGGGCTTCGGCACGCAGCGGCAGACGACGACCACGTACCAGGCCGGCTTCGACGCGTCATGGGAACTGGACCTGTTCGGCGGCGTGCGCCGTTCGGTGGAAGCGGCCGGCGCCGACCTCGGCGCCAGCGAGGCGGCGTTGCACGACGCCCAGGTCAGCCTGCTCGCCGAGGTGGCACGCAACTATTTCGAATTGCGCGGCAGCCAGCTGCGGCTGGACATCGCCCGTCGCGACATCGACAACCAGCAGCAGACCGTGCACCTCACCGAGGTGCGCCAGCAGCTCGGCTCCGGCGCGGAGCAGGACGTGGCCAGCGCCAAGGCCCGCCTCGCCGCGGTGCAGGCGCAGCTGCCGTTGCTGCAGGCGCAGGCCAGCGCCAGCGCATACCGTCTCGCCGTGCTGCTCGGCGAACGCCCCGGCGAGCTGGACATTGACGTATCGCCGAAAAGCTTCACCCCGATCGCCGCCAGCCTGCCGATCGGCGACGCCGGCGACGTGCTGGCGCGCCGTCCGGACGTCCGCATGGCCGAACGTGCGTACGCCGCCGCCACCGCGCGCATCGGCGTGGCCAAGGCGGACTTCTTCCCGCACCTCACGCTGGGCGGCTTCCTCGGCTTCCTGTCCGGGCGCAGCAACGACTTCGGCAGCCCGGCGACGCGCGCCTGGTCGCTGGCGCCGAGCATCAGCTGGGCCGGGCTCAACGTGCAGCGCGTGCGGGCTAACCTGCATGCCAGCGAGGCGCGCACCGATGCGGCGCAGGCGAACTACCAGCGCACCGTGCTCGAAGCGATCGAGGACATCGACAACGCGGTCACCGGCTTCAACCAGCAGCGCGTGCGTGTCGACCACCTGATCGAGCAGGGCACGCAGAGCAAACGCGCCGCCGAGCTGGCCCGCGTGCGCTACCAGGAAGGCGCCACCGGCTTCCTCGAACTGCTGGACGCCGAACGCACCCAGCTCGCCGCCGAGGACGACCTGGCCCAGGCCGAGGCGGCGATCAATACCCGCGCCGTCGCCTTGTACAAGGCGCTCGGCGGCGGCTGGCAGGCCTGCGGCGACGAGCGCTGCAGCGCGGTGGCCCAGGTCGGCGCCGCGCCATGAGTCGGCCGGCCCGACGCGCGCCGGCGGCGACGCCGGTCATCACGCCGACCTATCGCGTGGCGCTGGTCAGCGGCGCCAACCGCGGCCTCGGCTTCGAGGTGGCGCGCCAGCTCAGCGAATACGGCATGACCGTGCTGCTGGGCGCACGCGACCTGGACAAGGGCCTGCACGCCGCGCGCCAGCTGGCCGGCGCCTCCGGCGAGGTGATCGCGGTGCAGCTCGACGTCACGCAACAGGAGCAGGTCGACACGCTGGCGCGCTGGATCGAGATCACCTACGGCCGGCTCGACGTGCTGGTCAACAACGCCGGCGGTTACTACGACCCCGACGCGCAGGCCAGCGACGGCGACCTCGCGCCGGCGCTGGACGCGATGCAGACCCACCTGTTCGGCAGCTGGCGGCTGTGCAGCGCACTGCTGCCGCTGATGCGCCGGCATGGCTACGGCCGCATCGTCAACGTCTCCAGCGGCTGCGCCGCCAGCGCTTCGAACGGCAGCGCCTGCGTGGCCTACCGCACCTCCAAGTCCGCGCTCAACGCGTACACGCGCACGCTGGCGGCGGAGCTGGAGGGCAGCGGCATTGCAGTCAACGCGGTGTGCCCAGGCTGGACCGCCACCGACCTCGGCGGCCCCGGTGGCCGCCCAGTCAGCATCGGCGCCGCCGGTGTGGTGTGGGCCACCAGCCTGCCCACCCCGGCGCCGACCGGACGCTTCTTCCGCGACGGCGAACCCATCGCCTGGTGATCCGCGCTCCCGCATCGAGGAATGGGCTCAGCCGGCGCCGACTGTGCTGTGCTGCGAGTACAGCGCATGCCAGCGGCCGCCCGCGTAGACGAAGATGTCGGACGAACGCACGCCGTTGGCCGCGCCCAGCTGCGGGTCGTAGAAGGTGAGGATCGCGGTGTCGCCGTGGATCACGACCGCCTTGCCCGATGGATGCGCCTTCAGCCACGTATCCACCTTGCGCCGCTCGGCGTCGTTGCCGCGGTTCTTCACCGCATGCGCCAGGATCGCGGCCTTCGCATGCACCACCCCGTCGGCGCCGACCGAGCGGTACTCGGGCAGCAACATGCCGTCGAGCCAGGCCGTGTCGCCGTCGAGCTCGGCCGCCAGCCAGTGCTGGTCGACGGCGATCACAGCCGCCTCGCTTCTGCTGGTCTCGTTCGCGCCCGCGCGCGCGACGGCGGTGGCCGCGTGCACGCTCAGGGTCGTCATCGACAGCACGGCCACACACCTGGCGCCGATCCGAAACAGATATGGCTTGCACATCGCACTGCCCTCATGCGCGGCCGGATGACCGCCGACCCAGCCTGTACAGCAGGGCGGCGACCGGCAACGTTTCCGTGACCAGCGCCGGCGGGAGGAGGACAAGCGGCATGCAAGCGCTGTCCAGCGGCGTCCACGATCACGGCGACGAAGCACCGGGGTTTCCGCCAGCAACGCCGCGGCTGCTCGATGCCACGACCTGCTGCGTACGCCGGCTGGGCGGCTGAATCACGGCAGTACCCTGGCCCACGCGCGCACCGGGAACGCGCCGATCCCGGCGATCCGCATCGGAGCGGCGGAGAAGCGGAGGTTCCGAGAGGGCAACGAATTCATCGGTGCAAGGTTTTCCACGATCGGGATGCCTGCCGCGAGCAGGATCGAGTGTGCCGGCCGCTGGGCATCCTGGGTGTCGTCGATGTTGATGGCGTCGATCCCGACCAGCAGCGCGCCGTTGTCGCGCAGATACTCCGCCCCGTCGCGCGACAGATAGGGTGACGCCTCGGTGTAGGCCGGCGTCCCCCAGCGCAGCGCCTGGCCGGTATCCAGAAGCACCGCCCGTCCGCGCACTTCCGTGGCGGCGATCGCCTCGCGCGCAATCGCGCGCCCCTGCATCCCCGCCAACCGAATCACGACGGCGTCGAGGTCGGCCACCGATGCCAGGGCAAGCCCCGCCACGTCGATTCCTCCCGGGTAGCGATGGGACGGCGCGTCGATGCTGGTGCCGGTGTTGGCGACCATGTCCACCCGGCCGATCTGGAAGGTCACCCCGGGCGCATAGCGGCCATGGCTTGCCTCGTGGCTCATGTATTCGGTGATCCTTGGCGCCGGCAGCCCCGGAAACACGACTTCGCCGTCCCGGACCGGATGGCTCAGGTCGAACAGGTCGCCCCGCGCCGCGCCTTGCGCGATCGCCACGGCACTGGCGCGCCGCTTGTGCCGCTCGTTGATGATCTGCTTGTTCAGGATGCGGACCGCTCCCACCATCAACAGGCGCAGGTCCTTGATGATGTATTCGGCGAGCGCCTGATCGGCGATGTCGTCGCCGTCGAGATCCAGGCGGAATCCCTGCCCCTGTATGCCACCGCCGTTCAAGAAATCGACTTCGAAGTCGAAGCAGACCCGCTTGTCGGTGCTCTGGTTGCCGGTTGTCACGATGCTGGTTCTCCGGGTGCGTGGTTGACGCGACACTAGTTGGACAGCATCATCAAGACAATCCAATAGTTCTTATCTCATCTATAAGAAATTCATGACATCGCTCGACCTTGACCTGCTGCGCACGTTCGTTGCCGTTGCCGAGCGCGGCTCCTTCAGCGCGGCGGCTTCGCGCATTTCGCGCAGCCAGGCGGCGATCAGCCAGCAGATCCAGCGGCTGGAGGCGCAACTGGGCGAAACGCTGTTTGCGCGCAGCAGTCGCGAGGTGCGCTTGAGTCCTGCCGGCGAACGCCTGCTCGGCTACGCCAGCCGCCTGCTCCACCTGAGCGAGGAGGCGATCCTGGCGGTGCGTGATGGCACCACGCGCAGTGTGGTTCGGCTCGGCGTGACCGACGAGATCGCCGCGTACGCCTTGATGCCGGCGCTCGCCGAGATACGCGGTCAGCGGACGGACCTGCTGTTCGAGATAACGACCGGTACCACGCGGGACCTGGTGGCGCAGCTCGACACGCGGTGCGATCTGGTGATCGGCCTCGGGCTGCCGGGCCACGCCGCCGGCACCACCTTGGCCAGGCTGCCGTTGCGGTGGATGGGTCACTGGCCGGGCAAAGGTGCTGTTCCCCTCGTGCTCTACCCCGAAGGCTGTCTCATGCGCGGGCAGGCGCTCGCCGCACTGGATCGCGCCGGGCTGCCCTGGGAGATCACCACCAGCACCTCCAGCGTGGCGTCGGTGGAAGCTGCCGCGCGCGCGGGTCTGGCGGTTGGCGTCCTGGCGGCCCATCTGGCCGCACCGGATCTGCCCAGGGCGCGGGGGCTGCCGGCGCTGCCGTCCATCGATGTGCGGATCTTCGCCGGGAAGGCCGCGGTACCGGTCGCCGAGGCGCTGGGAGCGCTCATCGCGAAGCGGCTAAGGGCGCGCCGAGCCGGTTAGCTCGACCTGGCGCGGTCGCGACGGGGTCGCGGCGCGGACCAGCATCCATCCGTAGCGCCTGCCGGCCGGCCGCGCGGGTTCGCGCGCTGCTTGTCACGCTCGAAGCGCCGATCGTCACAAGATCGGCGACGGTCCGAGCCGCGCGTGCCAGCCTGCGCGGCATCCACATCCATGCCGTCGCGGCCGGCCATCCGCTTGATCGGGCGCGCGGCGAAGGAGAGCCAGACATGCGCTTGCCGTCCCCGTTCGTGCTCCTGACCGCCGCGGCCCTGATCGGCGGCGGCGCCCATGCCGCATCGCCTGCCGGCGCGCCGGCGCCGGCGCGATCTTCGCCCCCGGCGTCATCGCCGGCAACGCCGATAACGGCGCCGCCGCGTTCAGCCCGGATGGCGCCGCGGTGTACTTCATGCGCGGCACCGACAGCTTCACGCTGATGGAGTCGCATCGCGTCGATGCCCGCTGGTCGACGCCGCGCGTCGCGCCGTTCCCCGGGCGCTGGCGCGACCTCGACCCGGCGATGGCGCCGGACGGCTCCTACCTGGTGTTCGCCTCGAACCGGCCGGTGGCCGCCGGCGGCGCAGCGCTCGACGGCTACTACGACGGCAAGCCGCAGCCGCGCCGCGGCGGCAAACGATATGCGCAAGGACATCGTCGTGTTGTTGTACGCGAACGATGCCGAGCCTCACGGCAGAGGTGGTGGAAGTGAAAGTATGGAAACTCGAAAGTGGCTCCGTCAATGACTATGCGCCTTTGGTCTTTGGCAGCGACAAGGACGTCGCGTCGGGCATGTTCGACACCTCCGGCGCCAGCCTCTCCTGGTCAAGAAAGCCCAGGGTCGAAGTCTTCGTCGAACCGGGAAAGAAGAAGCCCAAACCGCTGGCAGACGTCAGTGCACTGACTCCGGGCGCCCTGGTCATGAACGACAAGGCGAAGGTTGCGCTCGAGCCCTTCCTGTCGCGCTTCGGGCAGTTCCTCGAGCTGGACTGCGCAGGCGAGTCGCGCTGGTTCTACAACGTGACCAGCGTCATTCCCTGCATCGACGAGGCTCACTCGGCCAAGCGTCCGAGCGGTTCGATCGTGAAGGAAGAATTCTTCGAGGACAGGCTGCCGGTCGATGCGGCCGTGTTCAAGGACCCGCTGACAGCCGCGGCCGTTCTGTATGTCAACGAAGCGGGCAAGGCGGCACTGGAAGCCATCATTACGGAAGCTGCCATCGTGGGCGTGGCCTTTGTGGAGCTGGGACCGCCGCCCAAGAAGCCTCGTCCACGGAGCTGAGCCGAACGGCACCTGCTGCAACCCTGTCGGCTTCGGTTCCGTTCACGGTCTTGCGTATCCCCCTTCGCGCTGTCCCCGCACCGCCAGGATCAGGGCGGTATCGATCACCGGCAGGTAGCAGTGCAACGCCACGTATCCCGCCGCGCCGTGGCCGATCAGCAATTCGCGCTTGTCGTCGCCAGCCGGGCGGCCGATCAGCGGGTTGTCCGCAAGCACGTCGAACGCACTGATGATTTCCCCCGCCCTTGTCTCGGCTGCCGCGCTCTCGTGGTGATGCAAGTGCTCCACGATGCGGTCCAGATCCTTGATCACCCCGGGCGCCAGCCTCACACGCGTCACGTCATCGATCCAGCTTGCGGGCCACCGGCCGCTTCACCGCCTTTCCCGCGATGCGCCCTTTGAGGTAAGCGCGCGCTTCGTCCCACGGGATGCTCTTGCCGGATTCCAGGAACTCGGCGTAGCGCTGATCCGCCAACGCGTGGAACGCGGCATGCTGCGCGGCCAAGTCGGCCTTCTCCGCGATCGCCTCCAGAATGAAATTGTGCGGTGTCGTGCCCGCCTGTTTCGCCGCCTCGGCAACGCGGGCCTTGAGTTCGTCGGGCAGGCGGATGGTGGTGGTGCTCATGAAACGCTCCGGGGCGGCTGTATCTTGCGCGAATGTAGCACTTTTGTGTCACATGGGCGGACGAGCGGGGGCGTTGACCAGGTCGCGCAGGACCACGCGCGCCGTTGCCGGGTCACCGTTGAGGAACAGTGAGGCGGCCACATCCAGCAGCGCGCGCAAACGCCGGCTCACGTTGCACGCGCTCCACCAGGGTCTGCTTGAAGTCTCTCGTCAGTGGCATGTCATCACCTCGCCTTGAAGACCGCAACTGCGGCGCATCAGCTCAATTGCTCCGCGATGAAGCGCGCTGCGAAGTTTTCTTCGTCCATGGCGCACATCAACGACTCGTCATCCGGAGTCGGATCGAGGTCAGACTCAAGCACGCCCGTCACGTCGTAAACGCTCAGCTCCAGCCAGGAGCGGCCATCACCTTTCGGTGCTCCCATGAGCGAACGCTTGAAAGACCCCAATGCGCCCCAGCGCGTACCTTCTCTCGTCGCCAAGCGACAGGCTGCTTCCGGGTCAGGAGCGTGGTCAAGGAATACGAGGAAGCCGGTGTTGTCGCAGATGACGCCGTAGAGTTTGTCGGTCATGGTGCGGTACCCATCACCTACGAATGATCCCTTTGCAGGAGCGTGGCAAGTGTATCCGCAACCTTCTCACACGCCGCGACCAGGTCAGCCACGATCCGTTCCTCCACATCAAGGACCCCTTCGTACTCGGCGACGTTGCGCATGTGATGGCACTTGTCCAGCACGCGCCATATGTCCGGCCCCAGGCCGAGCGTATGCGGCAATACCTGGAACACGATGTAGCGATGACGGGCACGATAGCCCTCGCGGCGCAACGCAGCCAGACACAGTGCATGCGCAGCGTTGTAGGCCAGGTCGAAGCGGCTTTCCAATGCGAGTGATGCGTTGCGTGCGTCGACCAGTCGCGCTCTACCGGAGCGAAGCAGACCTTCGAATTCCGCCGAATCCATCGGCTCCTCCACCAGCGGCTTGCCGGTGCCGGCGAGGTTCTCAAGCGGCGAGGTCATGCTCACCACCGATGACCCAGAGCCGCGGCTGTGCCAGCACGCGGGTCACGAAGCTGTTGCCCGCGGCGATGCGCTTGCGCAGTTCGGCACGGGTGTAGAGCGTGGGATGGATCTCCCGCCCCAGGCGTTCGATCAGCGGATGCAGGACGGCCATGACGTCCGCATAGGTCAGCGCATCCGACACCAGCATCAGGTCGATGTCGCTGGCAGCGGTGTCGGTACCCTTGGCCACCGAGCCGTACACGAACGCGGCCGGAATATGCGGAGCCAGCGGCGCCAACGTTTCGCGCAAGGGAGCAACAAGGCCAAAGGTCTTGCGCACGATGGATACCAGCTCGGCATGGATGGGCGAGGCTGGGTCGGCGCGATAGCGCTTCTGATTGCCGACGGGTTCCACCGCGAGCAGGCCGCTACCGGCCAGCCGGGCGACCTCGCGCTGCACCGCGCCGCTGCCGGCACCAGTAGTCTGGATCAGTTCGCTGATGGTGAAGCTGCGATCAGGCTGGCCAAACAGGCAGGCGAGGACGCGCTGCTGGGTGGCGGTGAACAGGGCGTCGGACAAGCTGGTGCTGGCGTAGAGCGCCGCTGCTTCGCTGATTCTGCTGTTCGTCTTGTTGCCCATATTGGGCATGTTATTGCCCGAAATGGGCATGTGCAAGGATCGCTTGGCACCAATGGGCGCGCACCCGGGTGCGGGCCACGGCGAGGTGAGGCAACGCAGGAAGCCGGATACCCGGTCAGACAAGAGCATCGCGCGCAAGCGCGCTCCTACAAGGGCAGCGCACGCGTCAGGGGCGCCGCGATTCCGCGACGAGGTCGAACCGGTTGCCCTACGTTGACAACCGCTGGTCACAGCGAGTCTCCGCTCGTCACAAAGCGGCAGCGACGCGCCAACACCGCCAAGCAGACTCGACCGCACCATCATCCTGTCGAGGCACACGCATGGCCCACCGCCCGCTCCCCCTGCTCGCCTGCAGCCTCCTCGCGCTGGCCCTGTTCGGCCTCGCCGGCGCCCGCGCCGCCGACACGACGCCCGCCACGCCGAAAATCTTCGCGCCCGGCGCGATCTCCGGCCCGGCCGGCGTGGACTGTCTGACCTTCGCGCCCGACGGCGCCACCGTCTACTTCGACCAGCAGGCGGGCTGGAATGGCTTCATCATGGAATCGCATCGCGTGGGCGACGGCTGGTCGACGCCGCAGATCGCGCCGTTCTCCGGGCCATGGCAGGACCACGATCCGGCGATGGCGCCGGACGGCTCGTTCCTGGTGTACACCTCCAATCGCGCCGACGTGGCCGGCGGGCCGGCGCTGCATGGCGGGCACCTGTGGCGGGTCGACCGCCGCGGCGACGGCTGGGGCCAGCCGCAGCGTTGCCCGACGTGGTGAACGACGCGCCAAACATCTACGCGCCCAGCGTGGCGGCCAACGGCGACGTGTACTACCAGCGGCGCGACGAGACCACGCACGAGTTCCACCTCTACCGCACCGCCTGGCGCGACGGCCGCTACCAGCCGCCGCAGCGGCTGGCGCTGGGCGATCCGGCGGCGCACGAACTCGATCCGGCGGTCGCGCCGGACCAGTCGTTCATCGTGTTCGACGCCAACTACGCCGGCAAGGACAAGCCCGACCGGCTGTACATCGCCTTCCGCGCAGGCGATGCCTGGAGCAAGCCGGTCGACCTCGGCGATGCGGTGAACCGCTACGAGCCGTGGGGTTCGCACCTGGGCCCGGACGCCAGCACCCTGTACTTCACCAGCAACTACACGGCGAAGGTGGCCTACCCGCGCACGCCCGCGCAGGCGCGCGCGGACCTGGCGCGCATGCGCGCGTGGGACAACGGCAGCAACCATATCTGGCGGGTGTCGCTGGCGCCGTGGCTGGCGGCAAGACGCACGCCGTGATTCCAGCGGCACCTCATCGGGAGCGACCATGTCATCACGCAGACTCGTCCGCGCCGCCTGCCTCGCGGCCATGCTCACCGCGCTGCCCGCCGCGCGCGCGGCCAGCGTCGGCGAACTGCTCGGCTCCGGCGTGATCTCCACCGGCTTGCAGGAAACCTCGGCCGCGCTGACGCCGGACGGCCGGACGCTGTACTTCATGCGCTCGGATTTCGCCGAAGCCGACGACACCATCATGGTCGCGCATCGCGCCGCGGGCCGCTGGTCGACGCCGCAGGTGGCCGCGTTCTCCGGCCGGTGGCACGACTCCGAACCGACGCTGTCGCCCGACGGCGGGCGCCTGTACTTCGTCTCCAACCGGCCGCCGCGCCCGGGCGCCGCGCCGGTGATGGCCGAGATGAACGGGCGGCGTTTTCCCGGCACGAACCTCTGGTACGTCGCGCGGCAACCGAACGGCGGATGGAGTGCGCCGATCCACGTCGACGGCGCGCTCAACGACGGCGCGATGATCTACAACCCGTCGCTGGCGGCGAACGGCGACCTCTATTTCTCGGCGCACCGCGAAGATTCCGGCAAGGCATACCAGATCTACCTGGCGCACCGCCGCGGCAACGGCTACGCGGCACCCGAACGGCTGCCGCTGGGCGACTTGGCGAACAACCGCATGGATCCCGCGGTCGACCCGCAAGGACGCTTCCTGCTCTACGCCGGCAACGAGGGCGACGCGCTGGGCAGCGCCGACATCTACATCGTGTTCCGCCGGCCGGACGGCGGCTGGGGCAACCCCGCACGCCTGGGCGGCGAGGTCAACAGCCGCACGCTGGAAAACGCACCGTCGCTGGGGCCGGCGTTCGGCGAGCTCTACGTAGCGAGCGCGCGCCGCGACGACGTGCATTTCCCCAAACCCCGCGACGATGCGGCCTCGCTGCAACGGCGCCTGCAGTCGCCGCTGAACGGCTCGCGCAATCTCTGGCGCTTCGACATCTCGGCCCTGCTGCGTGCGCACGGCATTGCGCCGCCGGCGAACGCCGCCCCGGCCGATCCCGCTTCCGCGAAGAAGCCTGCATGAATGCCCGCTGCTGAAATGAACCGCGGGGTGCGCTACACCCACACGTCGTTCTGCGCGGTATAGGCGCCGCCTGCATCGCCGGTGTTGACCACGCCGCGTGGCTCGACCAGCATCACGCAGCATTCCTGCTCGGCCACGGGGCGATGCTCCACGCCTTTGGGGACGACGTACATTTCCCCGGCGGCGAGCGGGATGGCCTTGTCCCTGAACTGGAGCGTCATGGCGCCCTGGAGAACGATGAAGACTTCGTCGGTGTCCGCGTGCGCATGCCAGACAAACTCGCCCTGCAGCTTGGCGAGCTTGAACTGGTAGTCATTCATCTCGGCAATGACGCGGGGCGACCAGTGTTCCGAGAACCGGGTGAGCTTGTCGCGCAGGTTGATCGCACTGTCTGTCATCGCGTACCCGATCATGCGTTGTCTTTCACATACTGCGGCGTCGTGCTGCGGACCTCGCCCGGCTCGGCAAGCAGCGCGTGCGTGTCGCGCTGATAGTCGGGGAACCAGGGCTGCTGCGCGAACCCCCGAAGGCTGGCCTGATCACCCAGTCCGAACACGATGATCCGGTCGGGATCGTTGTCGTCGTAGCAATAGTAGAAGCTGAGCGCGCTGCCGGCGATGTAGTCGCGGGCATATTTCTCCCAGACGCGCCTGACCTCGTCGCGCTGGCCGGGCTTGGCCTTGAGCATCACGAGACTCGCACTTTTGTTCATCGCATTCTCCTCAAGTTCGCTGGTTTCGCGGTCGTTGTGTCCGCCCGCCAATCACCAGGACGCATCAGGAAATGCAATCGTGACATGCCGACCCAGGACGCTTGACGCAGGCCCCATGATCAGGGCGGCGACCAAGTGGCGGGCTGGAGCATGGGGAACGGCGGGTCGTGTCCACCCTGCGACGAGCGTATCTAGCGCTGCACGATGTGCGCGAACCATTCCCAGCCGCGCACGCGTTCGGTGATCAGCTTGGTGCAGGTCAGCATCGGCACCGCCAGCAGGGCGCCGGGGATGCCCCACAGCCAGCCCCACACCAGCAGCCACAGCAGGATCGCGATCGGGCTGAGCCGCATGCTGGCGCCCTGGATCATCGGCGTGATCAGGTTGCCCTCCACTGCGGTGATGCCGGCGAAGGTCAGCACCGGCAGGAACACTTCGAGGCTGGCGTCGTTCGCGTACAGCATGCACACCACCGCCAGCACGGTGGTGGTGACGATCGCGCCGACGTAGGGAATGAAGTTGGCGAACATCGCCACCGCGCCCCACAGCAGCGGGTCGGGCACCTTGTACAGCCACAGCATGCCGGCAGTGATCGCGCCGAGGCCGGCGTTGATCAGCAGCGCGGTGAGCAGGTAGCGCGACACCTCGGTCTGGATCCCGCGCACGATGGTCACCGCATGTCGCTTGTAGGCGAAGCCGGGGGTGATCTGCACCAGCCGGCGCAGCATCGAGTCGCCATAGATCAGGAAGAAGAACACCAGCAACATCACGCTGAGCACGGCCGCCAGCACCTTCGGCGCGGTCGACACCACGTCCCAGGCGCTGATCGAGACCGGCGCGGACTGCGGCACGGCCGCACGGGTGCTGGTGCCGCTGCTGACCAGGGTCTGCGTGGCGCGATTGGCCGCCTCCAGCGGCTTGGTGAAGCTGCGCAGCTTCGGCACGAAGCTCTTGATCGCCGTGGGCGCGCCGTGGAACCAGCCGATCGCCGGCTGCGCCAGCAGGCCCACGCCGCTGCCGATGCCGACGATCAGGCCGAGCATCAGCACGCTGGCGGTGAGCCAGCGCGGCAGGCGGATGCGCGTGCCGAAGGCGACGATCGGGTTCAGCGCCAGGCCGATGAAGGCGGCCAGCACCAGCGGAATCAGCAAGGCCTTGGTCAGGGTGATGGTGTACAGCAGCGCCAGCAACAGCAGTGCGTTCAGCACCATGCGCACTGCACGCAGGTGCTGGCGCATGCCGCGCGCGGCGTTCAAGTGGCGCAGCCCGTGGCGAACCGCCGTCTCTTCTGCCGTCGCCGGCTCCGCCGGGATGGCGATGGCGCCGGCCCCGGCCGCGCTTCCGTCCGACGCGGGCGGGAACATCTGTTCGGGTTCGCTCATGCCGGCTCGCTGCCCTCGGCATCCGCCGCAGCGGCGGCACCCGGCGCCATCGCGCCCAGCTCCGCGACCAAGCGCACGCCGTGGGCCACCACCTCGGCCAGGCCGCCACCGAGCAGCGGACCCAGCCCCGGCACCCGCAGCGGATGCACGTCGAGGCTGCCCAATACGAAGCCGGCACCGGCGGCCGCGCCCACCGTCGTCAGCGGATGCGCGCGGCCGCGCACCAGCAGGGCGGCCGCCGGCGTGGTCAACGCGTGCCGCGCCGCGCGCATGCGCAACTGGGCGGCCTGCACCTTCGCCAGGCGATCGAACACGCTCATCGCCGCTCCTCCCGCTGACTGTCCTGTCCGTTGTCCTGCGCGGCCGTGTCGCCGGCTTCGGCCTTGTGCAGGGTCTCGCGCATCATCGCACTCCATTCACTGCGTGTGGCGGGCAGGCTCATCCAGTGCATGCAGCGGCGGAACAGCGCGATCGAGCCAAGCAGGAACAGCACCTGCAGCAACGCCAGCACCAGCAAGGCCCAGATCCACGAGCCGAACCACGCCGCCAGCAGCACGCCGACCAAGCCGAGCAGGGTCAGGCCGAGGGCGACCCCGGCCACGGTGGTGGCCAGTGCCGCCAGCAGCAGCCACGAGATCGCGCTGCGCGCCAAGCCCAGCTCCGCCGCCAGCAGCTGCATCTGCGCGCCGAACAGCCGCTTGACCGCGCGCGCGAGCTGGCCGACCTCGGCCAGCAAGCCAGACGACGGCGGCGCCGGATCCGGCGCCGCCGCTGCGCGGGGTGACTCACCCTCGTCGTGCATTCCCGGCCCCTGTGCCGCGCCGTTCAACGTCGCAGGATGCGGCCGATCAGCCAGCCGGCGCCGAGCGCGATGGCGACTGACTGCATCGGCTTCTCGCGCACGTAGTCGCGTACCTGCTCCAGCCACGCGTCGGCGCGGTCCATCGTTTCGTCGTAGACCTCGCGGCCACGCTCGCCGACCCGTGCGGCCTTGTCGCTGGCCTTGTGGGCCGCGCCGGCAGCCTTGTCGGTGGCGTGGTGCAGGCCTTCCTCGACATGGTCCGCGGCGCGATCCACCTTTTCCTTGGTGGCGGCGACTGCCTCGGAGGTGGCCTGCTTGATCCGTTCGGCGCGTTCGTCGATGCGATCGCCGACGGCTTGTTCGGGGGTCTGGACTTGCTTGTTCATTGCATGCTCCGGAGAAGACTCATGGTGGCACAGACGCGATGCGACGACCGGCCGTCAACTGGCGCGGCGGAAGAACGCGATGATCGCCAGGATCAGGAAGATGATGAACAGGATCTTCGCGATCCCGGTGGCGGCACCCGCAATGCCGCCGAAGCCGAGCACGGCGGCGATGATCGCGATGACCAGGAAAACCAGGGCGTAGTGAAGCATGAAGGCATCCTCATCTGCAGGGAATGGCGGCGGGGAAACCGCGCGTGACCATTCACCCACAGCCGGCGCCATGCGGGTGTGAAGGGCGCCGGCAGCGCCGTGCACGCGATGCCGACGTTTGCGACACGTGCGGTCCGGGCCGGCCGACCATGGCGTGCCAGACGCGATTTCTCAGCCGGCAACCGCCGGGTTCAGGCTGTAGCTGCCGACCAGCTCCGCCTCGGCCAGCACGTGGCCGGCCATCGCCGCGCGCAGCTCGGCCAGCGAGAAGCCGCCGGCCAGCGGCAGCGCGGCCACGTCGAGCGCGTGCAGCTTGAAGTGGTAATGGTGCAGCCGTGCGTCGTTCCACGGTGGGCACGGGCCGTCGTAGCCGCGGTACTCGCCGCCCATCTCGGCGTCGCCGGCGAACCAGCCGGTGTAGTCGTTGACGCCCTGCACGCTGCCCGGCGGCCCGAACGGCGCGCGCTTGCCGCGCGCGGTGATGCCGTCGCTGCACGCGCCCGCGGCCAGTTCGCCGCACTCGGCAGGGATGTTCGCCATCAGCCAGTGCACGAACTCCACCCGCGGCAAGTCGGCGGGCACCGTGCGACCGGGCTGGTTCACGTCGTCGCCGCGACTGGGCACGTCGGGGTCGATGCAGGTGAGCACGAACGAGCGGGTGGCGGACGGCGCGTTCTGCCAGGCCAGGTGCGGGCTGCGGTTGTCCGACAGCGCGACCGGGTCGCCGCGCTGGCCGAAGGCGAACTCGGCGGGAATCGGTTGGCCGTTGTCGAAACTGTCGCTGCGCAGGTGCATGGGGTTTCTCCGTTGGATAGCAGGTTGCCCGCCGAATGCGATGCCTGCCTGCGCAGGCATGACGGCGGAGAAATATGGCGTCCTCCACGCCCGTCATGCCTGCGCAGGCAGACATCGCACTTCGACAGTTACAGGATAGTCGGATACAAGTCCCGCCACTCGGCATTGCCTTCGTTGATCAACCGCATCTTCCAGTCGCGCTTCCAGGCCTTGAGCGTTTTCTCGCGCAGGATCGCCGATTCCATGGTGAGATGAAGTTCGTACCACACCAGCGTATGCACGCTGTAACGATGGGTATAACCCTCCACCACGTCGTTCCTGTGTTGCCAGATGCGCTTGGCCAGGTCGCTGGTTACGCCGATGTAGAGAACGCCGTTCTTCTTGCTCGCCAGCATGTAGACGCAGGGTTGTCGCCTGTCCATGGCTATACCTCGCATTGAAGTGCGATTCCTGCGTTCGCAGGAATGACAAAGGGAAAAAAGGTCCACGCCCGCTCATCACCCACACCATCGTCATTCCTGCGCAGGCAGGAATCGCACTTCGCGCAGGAATGCCATGGGGCTCATGGCTTGTACGTCACCCGATACACCGCCCCGGCCAGGTCGTCGCTGACCAGCACGCTGCCGTCGGGCAGCGGCTGCACGTCGGCGGGGCGGCCCCAGGCGCTTTCGTTCTGCTCGAAGCCGGTGATCAGCGGCTCGTACGAGAGCACCTTGCTGCCGTGCAGGCGCACCGTCATCACCCGGTAGCCGGATTTCTTCGTGCGGTTCCACGAGCCGTGTTCGGCGACCAGGATCGCGCCCCGGTAGCTGGCCGGAAACTGTTTGCCTTCGTAGAAGCGCATGCCCAGCGCGGCCACGTGCGCGCCCAGCTTCAGCACCGGCGGCACATAGTCCTTGCAGCGTTTGCCCCGGCCGAACTCGGGGTCGAGCGTGTCGCCCTGATGGCAGTACGGGTAGCCGAAGTGCTGGCCGGGGCCGGTGATCTCGTTCAATTCGTCGCTGGGCAGGTCGTCGCCCAGCAGGTCGCGGCCGTTGTCGGTGAACCACAGGCGCTGCGTGCCCGGCTGCCAGTCGAAGCCGACCGTGTTGCGGATGCCGCGGGCCACGTCCTGCCAGTCGCTGCCGTCGACGTTCATGCGGATCAGCTTGCCGTGCGCCGGAGCCGGGTCGCAGATGTTGCACGGCGCGCCGATCGGCACGTACAGCTTGCCGTCCGGGCCGAACGCGATGAACTTCCAGCCGTGGTGGGCCTCGGTCGGCAGCTTGTCGGTGACCACCGCCGGTTTCGGCGGATCATCCAGGTGGTTCTCGATGTCGCGCAGCACGACGATGCGGCTCACCGCGGACACGTACAGGTCGCCGCCCTTGAACGCCACGCCCACCGGCAGCTCGAGCCCGCTGGCGATCACCCGCACCCGTTCCGCCACGCCATCGCCGTTGGCGTCGGTGAGCGCATAGACCTTGCCGGCGTCGTTGGACCCAACGAACACCGTGCCCTTCGCGCCCAGCGCGAGCTCGCGCGCGTCCGGCACCTGGTCGGCATACAGCGCGACGTGGAAACCCTTCGGCAGGCTCAGCCGTTGCAGCGGCGGCGCGGCCAGCGCCGGCAGCGACGACAGGACCAGCAGCAACGGCAGCAGCAGGCGCATGGCAGTTCTCCGCGTTCCGGGGAAACCGCAGCGTATACCGGCCCGCGTGAAGCCAGAAGCCACACCGCCCGCTAAACTGCAGCCTTTCGAGGGGACTGCATGAGCGAACTGGACGATCTCACCACCCTGGTCCGCGCGGCCACGCCGCTGCTGGTGATCGAGACGGTGGACGAGCCGCGCGTGATCGAGTGCTTCCGCCACGTGATTGCGCAGGCGCTGCACCCGCTGTGGCGCTGGACGCTCACCGACGGCCTGGGCCGGCTCGACTTCGCGCAAACCGACGCCGAGGTGGCGCCGGACGCGACCGCCACGCTGGACGCGATCCGCGCGCAGGACCAGCGCGGCATCTACCTGATGTTCGACTTCCACAGCCTGCTGCGCTACGCGATGAGCCTGCGCCAGCTGCGCGAGATCGTGCAGCGCCAGCGTTCGGCGGCGCACACCATCGTGCTGGTCGGCGCCCGGGTCGAGCTGCCGGAGGAACTCGAAGCGCTGGCCCTGCGCGTGCCGCTGTCGCTGCCCGATCTCAAGGAACTGGCCGGCATCCTGCGCGGCGAGGCGGTGGCCTGGCAGCGCGAGCAGGGCCGCAACGTCACGGTCGACAACGACGCCGCGCGCACCATCGTGCGCAACCTGCTCGGCCTGTCCGCGCCGGATGCGCGGCGCATCGTGCGCAAGCTGATCTACAACGACGGCGCGCTCGGCCCGCAGGACCTGCCCGAGCTGATGCAGTCGAAGTTCGACCTGCTCAACCGCTCCGGCCTGCTGCACTACGAATACGCCACCGCCAGCTTCGCCGACATCGCCGGGGTCAGCCGCGTGCGCGAATGGGTGCAGCGGCGCCGCGCGGTGTTCCTCGCCGCCACGCCCGACCCCGCGCTCGACCCGCCGAAGGGCGTGCTGCTGCTCGGCGTGCAGGGCTGCGGCAAGAGCCTGGCGGCGAAGGCGATCGCCGGCGGCTTCGGCGTGCCGCTGGTGCGGCTGGACTTCGGCACGCTGTACGACAAGTACCAGGGCGAGACCGAAAAGAACCTGCGCGAGGCGCTGGCCAGCACCGAGCTGCTGGCGCCGTGCGTGCTGTGGATCGACGAGATCGAGAAGGGCCTGGCCGGCGGCGGCGATGACGGCGGCGTGTCGCGCCGCGTGCTCGGCTACCTGCTGACCTGGATGGCCGAACGCAAGGCCAAGGTGTTCGCGGTCGCCACCGCCAACGCGGTGCAGGAGCTGCCCGCCGAGCTGCTGCGCAAGGGCCGCTTCGACGAGATCTTCTTCGTCGACCTGCCGAAGGAAAACGTGCGCGGCGAGATCTTCGCGATGCACCTGGCCCGTCGCAAACTCGACCCCGCCAGCTTCGACCTGCCCACACTGGCCGCCGCCAGCGACGGCTTCTCCGGCGCCGAAATCGAACAGACCATCGTCAGCGCGCTGTACGACGTCGCCGGCAGCGGCACGCCACCCGACCAGCCCGCCCTGATCCACGCGCTGCAGCAGACCCGCCCGCTGTCGGTGCTGATGCGCGAACAGGTGGAGGCGTTGCGGGCATGGGCGCAGGGGCGCTGCGTGGCGGCGGATTGACCGGGACTGAGTTGTAGGATGAGGCGATACCGATCTTTTCCGCGTAACTAACTTCCTGCGCTCACCACCATAGGGGTCATCATGCAAAGGTCGCTACGGAAGGTTCGACTGATCTACGTTTGGCTCATGTTGGCAGCTTGTATCGGAATCGGCTCTCTGTCTGCGCTCGCCGCCGGCCTGGAGCCGGGCGCCCACGCCGGTACGCTGCAGGGCGCTCCCTACCGCATCGATATCCCGGCAAACTGGAACGGCGACCTGGTCATGCTGATGCACGGCTATCAGCCCGTGGGTGCGCCGAAAACGACGCCGATGAGGGCAGCTGAAGCCACTCCGATCTTTCTCAAGCAAGGCTATGCCGTCGCACAGAGCGAATACGCATCGCAAGGCTGGGCTGTGGGTGATGCCGTCGTCGACAACGAACGTCTTCGCCGACATTTCATTCGTGCCTTCGCTCGCCCTGCCCACACCTGGATTTACGGCTTCTCGCTGGGTGGCCTGGAGACAGCGGCAAGCATCGAACGCTACCAACACGTCTACGCCGGTGCGCTGGTCATGTGCGGAGTGACCGTTTCGACACCCGACCTCCTGTCGCGTGCCGTAGTTACACCGCTGGTGGCCTTCGATGCACTGATTCCCGGCATCCTGCCGGACCTGGCCGCTCCCGACTCACCACCGTTCATTCCTCCAGCTGTCTTCGCCAAGGCGCTGCAGGCGCACCCGAAGCAGGCCAGCCTGCTGGAAAAGCGTCTGCAGGAAACGCCGGAAACGCTGCCATCGCTGGCGCTCGACTACATGGTGTTGCGTGAACTCGAACAACGCGCCGGCGGCATGCCGGTGGACAACCGCAAGACCATTTATCGCGGCTTCGGCGACGATGCTGCCTTCAACCGCCAGGTGCATCGCTATGCCGGCTCGCCCACGGCCATGGCCTACGCCCAACGCAACGTCACCTTGACCGGTCATATCGACGTGCCGCTGGTGATGCAGTGGAACGCCTTCGATCAAACCATCCCGTCGCGCTTTCATCCCATCTACCCTGACCAGGTGCGTGCGGCGGGCAACGGCAAGTTGCTGACTGTGCTCGCCCCGACCGGCGATGGGCACTGCAACTTCACCGACGCGCAGATCTCCGCGGCGTTCGAGACACTGGTGCACAGGGCGGGCATCGAAGGGCATTGAGCCCATCGCCTGCCCCGCCAAGAACGGCGCTTCGAGGTCCGGAAAACCAGGCCGGATTGCATGCCTCGGCGGCACGCTTCTGGCCGGAAGACTAGAAATGTAGCCCCGGCGGCTTGTTGCAGGCGTATTTCTCGTCGAGCTCGTCGACGTCATCCGGCGAGACGTGTCGCGCACTCAACTCCTGCGGAGTGAGATGGCGCCACACGTCGACATCGATGCAATGACGGTTCTTGATACCAAACGCACGTTGGGCCGTGCGCATCAGGACGCCTATGCCCTGGCTCATCGGATCGACCAAATGAATGCCGGGCGCGGAGGGCGTATCGGATCCGGGCACTCCGCGGACAGATTGGACGTATTGGGCATGGCGTAGCCGCTCCTGAAAACCTCCGTCGCTGGTGGAACCGTCCTCGCTCGCACCCGGGTCTCCCGCAATGGTTGAACGCGTTTCATGGGGCCGCGCGTCGATGCGTGCAACTTGTTGGGCCGCCAGCGGTTCCAACGGCCCTGCCGATGGAGTTGCATGGCTATGCGCAGCCGGCGCGACTGGATGGTGTGCCGGCAACGCCGGATGCGGCAACAGCGGCGGCGATCGGAAAAAGCGCAGCTTGAGCACATGCGGGTCGTTTCCCACGCCCGGAGTCGTGTTCCGATAGAAGATCACTGGCCGCAGCAGCAGCATCAGTAAACCAAGGTGGCAACCGATCACCACGACCAGGACCGCGACTCGGTAACTCGACTCGCGCAAGCTGCTGGACTTCCCCGGCTCTTCTTTCACGGTCGAGCCTTCCCTTGGCACAGGCATCGGGTGGACCGCCCGGGCGCTTGCAAAGTTCCTGCGCTGCACATCGCGAGCATCGTTGTGCAGTGGCCGCGGCGTGGGGAGGAAGGCGCGCACGTGCTGTCCCGGCATGCGGCATCATTGGCGCTCCCCCTCGCATTTGCGCCCGCCATGCCGAACCTGCCGCCATTCCACCTCGCCTTTCCGGTGAGCTCGCTCGCGAATGCCCGCGCGTTCTACGGCGGGCTGCTGGGTTGTCCGGAAGGTCGCAGCAGCGACCGCTGGGTCGACTTCGATTTCCACGGCCACCAGATCGCGACGCACCGACGCACCTGGCGCCGGAGGAAGCGCGCACGGTGGAGGCGCACGACGTCGATGGTGACGACGTGCCGGTGCGGCATTTCGGCCTGGTGGTGGAGATGGATGCGTGGCACGCACTGGCCGAACGGTTGCGGGCGGCCGGCACGCGCTTCGTGATCGAGCCGCCTATCCGCTTCGAGGGCCAGCCGGGCGAGCAGGCCACGATGTTCCTGCTCGACCCCTGCGGCAATGCGCTGGAGTTCAAGGCGTTCGCCGATCGCGCGCAGTTGTTCGCAAAGTAACGCGACGGTTACCGCGGAGGACGGCTCCGGCACGGCCCCGACCCTCGGTTTCGGCGTAGTCTTGAACGCCCATCGTCAGGAGGGTCGAACCATGTTTCGTCGTACCTGCAAGCTGCTCATCCCGCTGCTCGCGGCCCTGCTGCTCCCTGTCGCCGCCAGCGCCGCTCCTGCCAGCGCGCCGGACAGCACCACCGCGGCGCTGCAGCAGGCGGTGAACGGCCACTGGCGCTCCGACGCGAACCGGGCCCGCGACAAATATCGGCATCCGCTCGAGACGCTGCAGTTCTTCGGCATCAAGCCGAACATGACGGTGATCGAACTGGCACCCGGCGGCGGCTGGTACACCGAAATCCTCGCGCCGTTCCTCCACGCGCACGGTCACCTGATCGAAGCGGCGCCACCATCAGCCGCGAAGTTCGCCGCCAAGCTCAAGGCCGACCCGGCGGTGTACGGACACATCGCAAAAGTCATTCCGTTCGCCCCACCGGAGCAGGTGAAGCTGGGCGCTGACCACTCCGCCGACATGGTGCTCACCTTCCGCAACACGCACGACTGGCTCAACCACAGCCCGGCCACGCTTGATGCCGTGTTCAAGGCTGCGTTCAACGTGCTCAAGCTCGGCGGCGTATTTGGCGTCACCGAACACCGCGCCAAACCGTTCGCCGATGGCGTGGAAAGCGCCGGGGCATTGCACCGTCTCCCCGAGGATTACCTGATCGCGCTGGCCCTCAAAACCGGTTTTCGCGTGGCCGGCGTATCGCAGATCAATGCCAACCCGAACGACCCGGAAGACATCAACGTGCACCGCCTGCCGCCGGATCTGTCCGGGCCTGACGGCGAGCACGCGCAGATGAAGGCGATCGGCGAGTCGGATCGGATGACGTTGAAGTTCGTGAAGCCGTGAGGGCCAGCACGGCGGGAATGACGACGATGGATGCAGCAGACCTGCCGAAGCTGGTGACGGTGCGCATGCCCTACGGCAAGTACCAGGGCCGGCTGCTCGCCGACCTGCCCGGCGCGTATCTGGCCTGGTTCGCGCGCAAGGGCTTTCCGAACGGCGAGCTGGGCCGGTTGCTGGCGTTGATGCTGGAGATCGACCACAACGGCTTGTCCCGGCTGCTGGAGCCGCTGCGCCGACGTACTTCCTGAGCCGCGCTGGCTACACTGCGCGCATGGACAACGCCAGCCTCTTCCGCACCGCCGCCGACGCCCTGGCTGGCGACGGCTGGTGCGTGCTGACCGAGCTGCTGGCGCCGGCACAGACCCGTGCACTGGCCGACGAGTGCACGGCGCTGTACGCGGCGCGGCGGCTGGTGCCGGCGCGGGTCGGTGCGGCGCACACCGCTACGGAGTTGCGCGGCGACCGCACGCAGTGGTTCGACCCGGCGGCGGCGAGTGCGCCGCAGCGGACGTTCGTCGCGCGCCTTGACACGCTGCGCCTGGCGCTCAACCGCGAGCTGATGCTGGGCCTGGTGGAAAGCGAGGCGCACTACGCGGTGTACCCGCCGGGGGCGCGCTACGCGCGGCACCTGGATCGCCTGCGCGACAGCGACGCGCGGGTGCTGTCGGCGGTGTTCTACCTCAACCAGGGCTGGCAGGAAGCCGACGGCGGCGCGCTGCGGCTGTACCTGGGCGACGGCACGCATCGCGACATTCTTCCGCACGCCGGCACGCTGCTGCTGTTCCTCTCCGCGCGGTTCGAGCACGAGGTGCTGCCGGCCACGCGCGAGCGCCTGAGCATCGCCTGCTGGATGCGCCAGCGCAGCCCTGACCGGATCGCGTAGGAGCCCGCTGGCGGGCGATGCTGTTAAAGCCGGGATGACCAGACGTTCGTCTGTTGAGAGCCGGGATTCGGAATTCGCAAGATCAAAGCATCGCCCGCCAGCGGGCTCCTACGGGTTGGGGGCGACGCCGGGCAGTTCGACTTCAACGAGGGCTTGCCTACGGGCCGGACGTGGCGCCGAGCAGCTCGATCTCGGCCAGGGCGCGCCGCGCGTCCGTCGTCGCCGCATCGATCCGCAGGCGGTAGTAGGCGTACTCGCCCGGCTCCCGCACGACGAAGGCGCGGGTCTGCTGCGGCCAGGCGAAGCGTTCGTCGTGGCGCGCATCGAGGGTGGACCAGTGCTGCCCGTCGGCGGAGCCCTGCAACTGCCAGCCCGACGGCGCCGTGGCCGTGCTGCCCGCGGTCAGCGTGAGCATGCTCACCCGGCGTGGCAGCCCGAAGTACCAGTCGATCGTGGCGGTGGCGGCGGGCCATGCCACTTCGGTGGCGGAGTCGTTGTCGAACAGCAGCGGCAGGCCCGGGATGGCGGGGATGCCGCGGGCCCGGCCGAGCCGCTTCTCGACGAGATCGTGCAGTGGTTGCGGCAGGCCTTCGCCGGTGATCGACGGCGGCAGCGCGTCCTCGTCGCTGGCCCAGCGCGACGGGTGCGGCCCCATCGTGAATGCCAGCGTGGCGCCCTGCGCCAGCAGCGCATGCGGCAGGGTCAGCCGGTTCCACGGCTGGCCGTTGACGCGCAGGCCCTGCACGTAGCGGTTGGCGTCGCTCACCGCCGGCGCGTCGATCACCAGGTGCTTGCCGTTCTCCAGCGCGATGTCCAGGTGCGGGAAATACGGCGCGCCGATCACGTACTCCGGCGTGCCCATGCGCAGCGGATAGAAGCCGGCGGCACTGAACAGGTACCAGGCGGACATCTCGCCGTTGTCCTCGTCGCCCGGGTAGCCCTGGCCGATCTCGCTGCCGACGTAGAGGCGGCTCAGCACGTCGCGCACCTTGTCCTGCGTCTTCCACGGCTGGCCCGCATAGTCGTACATGTAGACGATGTGGTGCGAGGGCTGGTTGCTGTGGCCGTACTGGCCCATGCGCACGTCGCGCGCCTCCAGCATCTCGTGGATCGGCTCGCCGTAGCTGCCGACGTGGAACTCGCCCGGCGTGGCGAACAGCGCATCGAGCTTCGCCGCCAGCGCGGCGCGGCCGCCGTACAACGCGGCCAGGCCGGCGCCGTCCTGCGGCGCATGGAAGGCCATGTTCCAGGCGTCGGTCTCGGTGTAGTCGCCGCCCCAGCGCAGCGGGTCGAAATCCCCGGCGTCGTGGTGCCAGTCGCCGGCACCGTCGCGGCCGACGAAGAAGCCGACGGCGGGATCGAACAGGTTCGCGTAGCCCAGCGCACGCTGGCGGAAATACGCCGCATCGTCGGCGTAGTGCGCGGCGTACGGGTCGTCGGTTGCGGGTGGCTGCGCCAGCGCGGCGGCGAGGTTGCCGATCGCGAAGTCGTTGATATAGCCGTCCATCGACCAGGACAGGCCTTCCTCCACGCCGGTCGAGGTGTAGCCTTTGAAGATCGCGCGCTGCAGCCCCTTGCGGCCGGTGCCGGCGAGCGGGCTGGCCACCGTGGCGTCCTTCAGCGCGGACTGGTAGAACGCGCGCACGTCGAAGTTGCGCACGCCCTTCAGCCACGCGTCGGCGAAGGCCACGTCGGCGCTGGTGCCGACCATCAGGTCGGCATAACCGGGCGACGACCAGCGCGCGATCCAGCCGCCGTCGCGGTACTGCTGCACGAAGCCGTCGATCATCTCGCCGGCTTGCGTCGGCGTGAACAGCACGTAGGCCGGCCACGCGGTGCGGTAGGTGTCCCAGAAGCCGTTGTTGACGTAGGGCTTGCCGTCGACGACGCGCGCGCCGGTCTGCGTGGGCGTGTCCGGGCCGACCGGCGCGGAGAACGGGCTGGCGTAGCGCCAGTGCGGCTGCGCCGCCGTACCGGTGTTCTCGTAGGCGACGTTCGGGTACAGGAACAGCCGGTACAGGTTGGAGTACAGCGTGGTCAGCTCGTCGCGGCTGGCGCCGCGCACCTTGACGATGCCGAGCTGCGCGTCCCACTGCCGCTGCGCGCGATCGCGCACGTCGTCGAAACTCTCGCCCGGTGCGATCTCCAGCGCCAGGTTTCGCCGTGCCTGTTCCAGGCTGATCAGCGAGCTGGCGATGCGCAGGTTCACCACCTTCGCCTGCGTGGTGTCGAAGCCGAACCAGGCGGCCACGTGGTCGCGGCCCTCGCCGCGCAGCCGGCCGCTCTCGCGCACCGACTGGTCGACCTCGCCATAGAAGAACAGCCGGGTGGCGCCGGCGGAGAGCCGGCTTTTCACGTCGGACCAGCCGCTGAAGCTCTGCCCGGACGGGTCCAGCGCGATGCCGCCGCGATCGTCGCGGTTGTCGAACACCAGCTGCGCGCGATCGCCGGCGAAGGTGAAGCGGAACATCGCGGCGTGGTCGGTCGGCGCGAGCTCGGTGACGATGCCGTTGTCGAAGGCCACGCGGTAGGTGTGTGCGTGCGCGTCCTCGTTCGCGTGGCTGAAGCTCAGCGCGCGTGCCGCGCGATTCGCGCTCGGCGCACCGCGGGCGACTGCGGCCGGCATCAGCTGGAAGGTCTGGCGGTCGCCCATCCACGGGCTCGGTTCGTGCGACAGCGCGAACGCTTCCAGCCGCGGGCGGTTGTCGACATCGTTGCGCTGTTGGTACTGGTACATCCGGTCCGAGCCGGCATCGGTCACCGGCGTCCAGAAGTTGAAGCCGTGCGGCACGGCCACTGCGGGAAAGGCGTTGCCGCGCGAGAAGCGGGCGTTGGAATTGGTGCCGCGACGGGTGTCGACGAAGTCGCTGGGGCGCCGGCGCGTATCGGCGGGCGCGGCGCCGAGGCGCAGGTCGTCCAGATAGCCCTCGAAGCTGGCGGCCGGACCGTCGTGCATCAGCACGATGCGCTTGATCGTGCGCCCGGCGGCGACCGCGCCCACGTCGATCGACAGGTAGTTCCACTGGTCCGGATACAGCGTGCGGCCCTCGCCCTGTGCGCGCGCCGCGGCGCCGATGCGGTGCTGCTCGCGTGCGCCGCGGGTGGACAGCCGGCTGCCGTCGTCGAACAGCAGGTCCACCGCGACGTAGGTGGAAGGGTTGCGCAGGTCGCCCGCGTTCGACAGCGGGAAGATCAGGTACGACAGCTGCGTATCCGGCCGTACCGGCAGGTCCACCGCATACAGCTCCGCCTGCTGTTGCCCGCCGGCGCTGCCGCGGTAGTGCAGCGAACGCTGCCCGCTGAAGCCGACGCCGGGCTTGGCGGTCAGCGCCGCCGCCTGGCCGGGGCCGCCGGCCACGTCGACGCTGAAGGAGGCGCCCGCCAACGGTGCCGGCGGCGCCGGCTCGCTGTTCTCGAACGAGCGCAGGAAGCCCGTTTCCGTGGCGCCGGCCGCGAGGCACGGCAGCAGGCAGGCCAGCCATAGACCCCGGCGCAGCCAGCCGGCTGCGTGCAAGTTCCCCATCCACCCCGATCCGATCATGCCCCCGCCCCCGGCCTGCCCACGGTGATGGTGCGCGTTCGTCCGTGGGCACCCGCTCTCCAGGCGATCGCGCCGGCGTTCAGCCGGTCGGCACGGCCGCGTCCGCCACCGCATTGAAGCGCGTGGCGATGTAGTCGTCGGTGTAGCTGGTCATGCCCCAGCCGCGGATGAAGCCGCAGTGGCCGCCGTACGGCGCGATGTCCAGCTCGACGTTGGCCGGCAGTTCGAGTTTCTCGAAGCCGCTGACCGGGATCACCGGGTCGTCCCTGGCGGTGAGGATGGTGGCGGGAATCTGCATCGCCCGCATGGCGTCGCCGGCCACCGAATAGCCGTCCAGATACTGCTGCAAGGTATTGAAGTCGGTATGCCGCAGCACCAGCGACTCGGTCAGCCCGCGCAGGTGCTGCTTCAGTTCGGACATCTCGAAATACTGGTGCTGCGGGAACGCCTTCTGCTTGGCCAGCAGCGAGTGCCGCCACTTGCGCATGAAGTACGCCTGGTAGAACCACGGCGCGGATTCCTCCAGCGAGAACAGGCCCTCGCCGGGGTCGATGATCGGGCACACCGCCAGCACGTAGCTGAGCGGGATGCCCACGCGCGAGGTCTGCATCGCCGCGCGCAGCGCGAAGTTGCCGCCCAGCGAGAAGCCGGCCAGCGCCATCGGCCGCGAGCTCCAGCGCGCGGCGATGTCACCCAGCGCGTGCACCACCTCGTCGAGCCGGCAGGAGTGGAACAGCGCCTCGTTGAGCCCATGGCTGTCGCCGTGGTCGCGGAAGTTCAGCCGGAAGATGTCCCAGCCGTCGGCGAGCAGGCGGCTGCCGGTCTGCAGCACGTAGGTGGAGTCGACGCTGCCTTCCCAGCCGTGGAACAGCACGGCCAGGCCGCGCGACTGCGGCCGGGTTTGCTGTGCGGTGTACGCACCGGTGAGGCGCACGCCGCCGCCGCCGTCGACCACTACCGCCTCGGCCCCGCGCAGCACGCTCTTCGCCGCGCGTGGCAGCAACACGCGGCGCACGCCGCTGGAGGACAGCATGGTCTGGATGTGGCCGCTGCTGAGCGGCCAGGGCGGTCGGAAATCCTTTCCGTGCAGCAGGTTCATCCGGGGCGATCTTCCAGCGCGACGGCGATGCGCTCGCGCGACAGCTCGGCCATGCGTCGGCGTGCCTCCGGGGTGGCCGGCACCGGCGCCAGGAAATGCACCTCGGCGTCCAGCGGCGCCTCGCCCAGCATGCGCACGATGTTGTGCAGGAAACTTTCGTGCTCGCGGAAACCGGCATCGAGCACCCGTCGCCCATCGCGGGCAAAACGCAGCGCCACCGGCTGCACCGGCACCGTGGCATCCAGCGCGGCCTGGAAGATGCGCGCATGGAAGATCTTCAGCACACCGTTGTAGCCGGTGCCGCCTTCCGGGAACACCGCCACCGAACGGCCCTCGCGCAGCCGCTCGACCATCGCCTGCATCACCGTGGACAGCGAATGGTTGTTGCCGCGGCGATGGAAGATGGTGCCGCCGTTCCTGGCCAGCCAGCCGATCAGCGGCCAGCCGGCGATCTCCGCCTTGGCCACGAAGCAGGCCGCGCGCTGGCTGTGCAGCATCACGATGTCGATCCATGAGGTGTGGTTGGCGACGAACAGCACCGGGTCGCGCCGCACCTCGCCAAAGCGCACCGAGCGCAGGCCGAAGATGCGCAGCAGACCGAGCGACCACCAGCGGATCATGCGGTGCGCGAACGGCTCGCGGCCGTTGTTCATCACCACGCGCTGGTTCCAGCTGAGGATCAGCGCGCACAGCGCGATGCCCAGCACGATGTGCAGCAGCAGCAGCGGCACCCGCCACAGGTAACGCAGCGGGCGCAGCAGGTCGCGCTCGGGCCCGGTCGTGGTAGTCGTGGTGTCGATGCTCATCAGTCGGTTAGTTTAGCGGCAGTTTCGCGCACACGCGGGGCGTCAGCGCTCCAGCTGCGCCAGCGGCAGCGACGGCGAACGCTTCACCGTGCGCAGCACGAAGCTGGAATTGACATCGGCCACCCCCGCCGCGTTCAGCAGATGGTCGAGCAGGAAGCGCGAGAAGTCCTTGAGATCGGCCACGTAGACGTGCAGCAGGTAATCCATGTCGCCGGTCAGCGCGTGGCAGGCGACCACCTCGTCCCAGCCGTTGACGCGCTCCACGAAGCCCTCGATCGCCGCGCTCTCGTGTTTCACCAGCTGCACCCGCACGAACGCCTGCAGGCCCAGCCCCACCGCCTGCGGATCGACCTGCGCGGCATAGCCGGTGATCACCCGGTCCGCCTCCAGCCGCTGCAGCCGGCGCAGGCAGGCCGACGGCGACAGGCTGACCTGCTCGGCCAGTTCGGCGTTGGTGATGCGGCCCTCGCTCTGCAGCACGGCGAGGATGCGCAGGTCGGTGCGATCGAGTGTCGTCATGCGCAATAAACCTCAGACAATGGCTATTTAAAAGCAAGAATAGTGCATTTGTTCCGCGGCGCGATGCAACAAAACAACCCTGCTGCGGCCGAACCGCCGTATGCTGTGGCTTGCCCCGATCACACCGGAATCGCACCGATGGACACGCCCCGCAAAGTCGAACACCAGCAAACCGACCGCGGCTACGTGCCGGTGTACGCCACCGGCGTGGTCGAGCAGCCGTGGTCCAGCTACAGCAAGACCGACCACGAGGTGTGGGACACCTTGTTCAAGCGCCAGCGCGAACTGCTGCCCGGGCGCGCCTGCAGGGAGTTCCTCGCCGGGGTGGAGCGCTTCGGCCTGGGCAACGGCGGCATCCCGAAGTTCGAGGACGTCACCCGGGTACTGCGCCAGGCCACCGGCTGGGAGCTGGTGGCGGTGGAAGGCCTGCTGCCGGACGAGGTGTTCTTCGACCACCTGGCCAATCGCCGTTTCCCGGTCAGCTGGTGGATCAGGAAACCCGAGCAGCTCGACTACCTCAGCGAACCGGACCTGTTCCACGACCTGTTCGGCCACGTGCCGCTGCTGCTGAATCCGGTATTCGCCGACTACATGCAGGCCTACGGCCGCGGCGGCATGAAGGCGTTCGCGATCGGCCCCGAGGCGCTGATGAACCTCACCCGCCTATACTGGTACACGGTGGAGTTCGGCCTGATCCACACCGCCGAAGGCATGCGCATCTACGGCGCCGGCATCGTCAGCTCCAAGGGCGAGTCGATCTACTGCCTCGATTCGCCCTCGCCGAACCGCATCGGCTTCGGCCTGGAACGCGTGATGAGCACGCGCTACCGCATCGACACCTACCAGCAGACCTACTTCGTGATCGACAGCTTCGAGCAGCTGTTCGAGGCGACCCGGCCGGACTTCACGCCGATCTACGCCCGCCTGCACGAGCAGCCGGCGCACGCCGCCGGCGACGTGCTGGACGGCGATCGCGTATTCACCCGCGGTGATCGCGAGGGTTGGGCGACGAACGCGGATACCTAATACGTCCGCGCCCCACTACTGCGCAAGGGCCGGCCGAGATACCGGCCCTTTTTATTACTAACTGTTCGAAGCCTTGAAGTCGAGAGCAAATAGCTACCCAAGTTACCCGACCGCTATCGAGACCATAAAGAGTCAGGCAGCGAGCAACAGCCGGCCACCGCCGTAGACCACTACATCCGCCGCGTCGGCAAAATACCGGCCAGCCTTTTCAGTGTCTTTTGCCGACTCCAAAATGGCTATCAAGCGAAGATTCGGGCGCGCCGATCGGATGTCGCTGAACTTGCCACCGGCCTCATAGACCGACTTCCAACTGGTTTGGTCGTCATCGGCCGAGATGGTCTGAATCAGAGCTGGCTTGTGGCCGTCGAAGTCCAGCCCGAACGGGAACCGAAGCTGATGGCCACTGATTCCGACAACTTCCGGTCGCCGAGTGACCCGCTTACCGAATTGCGCCTCCAGCAGAGTGCCGATGATCCGCTCGAATCGCTCGTTATCCTTTGGTCGATACTTAAGGCTTGCCTGCGCAATCGCGCTCGCAGCCTGCATGTAGCGGGCAACCGCATACGGGAGTTCATCAAGGTCA
The DNA here is from genome assembly GCF_000473345.1 of Rhodanobacter sp. OR87. Lineage (NCBI taxonomy): Bacteria > Pseudomonadati > Pseudomonadota > Gammaproteobacteria > Lysobacterales > Rhodanobacteraceae > Rhodanobacter > Rhodanobacter sp. OR87. The sequence goes on along the minus strand of NZ_AXBJ01000011.1, from coordinate 76,661 downwards.
CATGTCGTACTGATTACGCCGTCGTCATCCAGCGTCAGACCGAATCCCTCCGCCAAGGCCCGGTAGCGTGCGGCCCGGTTGCGTGTAACGTTCGCGCCACTCACGGCGGCATTGAACACAACGTCGCCGTCATCCGTGATGCGAACGCACCCGTCTTCGTCAGCCACGATGTATGCGCCGATCAGCGCTCCATCGCTCGGGAACGTCCAATTTGATTCCAGATAGCCCGAACCCTCCGCCAATTTTACGTAGCGGCCACAGAGCGCGGTAGCAATGGCGTCGTGGTTCATACTGGCAGTCCAAGTTGCAGAATTGGAAGCTGGAATGGCGGTGCGCCAGTTATTCCGGCCTCGAAAACAAAATAGTCCCAATAGCTCTCAAGAGACCTCGATTCGAGTGGCTCGGCATACCCGTAAATGCAGTCATCGCTGACCGTGTGAACTTGAGGGTGCCCAACACGCTTTCCGTAGTATGGCCTGCCCAAGCCAACAGCGTTGACGTGCCCGGACGGCCCATTTTCGTCGATGGCGAACACCCGATAGTGGTTGAAGAAGAGGCCAAGGCTTAGCTTGTCTGGGCAACCTTGAATGCTGGATGTCTTGAAGTAGCATTCGACGAACAGACTGGCTGGTTGCGACCCATCCGGAAGGGCCAAGCGCTCCCGGAAAGTGAAGCCCCGTGGCCTACCTCCAGCATCTACCCATGTCATCTCACTCGATGCGACCCATACTTTTGAAAGGCCGATCATCCGCCTGATCTCGGCCACGATGGCCGGATCGGGTACACCCAAACCCTTACCCGCCATTGGATCCGTCCCCTGCTCGCATCCCCACTCCCCGACCCACCGGTTCGTTGAAGCCTACTGCGTACCGCCACTAACTGCCAGGCGAGAAGCCGCCGCGCAACCTGAGCTCCGCGCCGACTACGTGAGCCGTTCTTCCAGCCGGTTAGCGCGGCACGCCATCCACCCAAGGCTTGATGACATTGATCCACAGTAGGTAGCCCTTGCGGTTCATGTGCAGACCGTCTTCACCGAAAAGATCAGGCTGCGGTGCGCCCTCCTTGAGCATGGGCGTAAAGACATCTAGGTACGTCACGTCTTTTTGGGTTGCGGCATACGCCAGGACCAGCGCATTCGCCTCGCGGATCTTCGGCAACAGCGCCTTGCGCGCCACGCTGGGCTTGATCGCGATGAAGGCGATCGGCACGCCGGGATCGACCGCGCGCGCCTTGCGCACGAAGGCGGCGAAATCGTCGCGCACGTGCGCCGGGCTGTCGCCGTCCTGCAGGTCGTTGTCGCCGGCGTAGATCACGATCGCGCGCGGGTGGTACGGCGCCACGATGCGCTCGGCGAAGAAAGTGGCGTCGTCGATCTCCGAGCCGCCGAAGCCGCGGTTGATCGTGCGCACGCCGGGAAAATCCGCCGCCAGCGAGGTCCACAGGCGGATCGACGAGCTGCCGATGAACAGCACCGCGCCGGCCGGCGGCGGATGCATGCGATCGCCGGCCTGGAACGCGGCGATCTCCGCGTTCCACTGCGCGTGATCGTTCTCGCGGTTGTCGCGTGCCATCGCCAGCAATGGCCACAGCAGCAGGAACAGCAGCAGGTTGCGCAGGGTCTTCATCGGCTCGCCTCCCCGGGTGTGCCCGCAGCCTGGCGCGGCCGCGCCAGTTCCGAAACCGCCAGCACCTGCGCGATGCGCGTGCCGTCCCAGCGGTAGACCAGGTGCTGCGCCTGCACGCACGGCGCCACCACGTCAGGCTGGAATGCAGCCAGGCATTCGCCGCCCGGATCGCGCACGCTGTCGTAGACGATGCCGTTGGAACCCTGCTCGCGCAGCTCGCGGGCAAGCTTGATGCTGGCCGTATAGACGCCCGGATCGTGCTCGGCCTTCCAGCCGCCGCGGAGGTCGTGCAGGCGGCTGTCGACATGGGTGCGGTAGCAGCGCATCTGGATGTCGCAGGCCGGCTCGGCGGTGGCGGCAAGGAAGCGCTCGCGGTGGTACACGGTTTCCTCGACCGCGGTGGCGACGCTGTGCCCGGCGTAGAACACGCCCCAGCTGCCGTCGGAGAAGCGGCTGCCTTCCGGATTGAGATGGGTGAACGCGGCCATCACCGGGGTGGAGCCCGGCCCGCTGAGGCGATGCTCCTTCGGCACCAGTTTCAACGCGCCGGCTTCCTCGCGCAGGCGCGGGTTGGTCAGCGCCTCGATTGCGAACACCGCGTCAAGATCGGCCGGATCGGCGATGCGGTCGTACACCCCGACCGGCGGAAAGCGGCTGGGCACGATGCGGTAGGCCTGGTTCCAGCGGATGCGTTTGACGGGTGGCAACTCGGTTGGCATCGAGATTCCGTATCGAACAAGCGAACTCCCTCCTCTGCGACCGAAGGAAGTCCTTCAAGTGACAAGCGGGGGAGGAGCAAAGCGTGTGGCTGTCCCGTCTCGCGCACCGCGACGCGCAGCACAGTACAGCGCAGCGCCGCTCAGCCGCGCTGCGCATCCAGATACTGGCGTACCACGTACAGGTCGGCGACGTTGCCGGACAGCATGCGCTCCAGCGCGGAATGACCACCGAACAGCGGCGCCGCGTTCGGCTTGTGCAGCCAGGCATCGGCCTGGGCCGGGTCGGGGAACAGGATCTGCAGCGACTTCCAGATGCCGAGCAGGTAGCTGATCCGCTCCAGCGTGTCGCGCCCCAGCGCACCGCCCTGCTGGCGCTTCCACTTGTAGAAGGTCGATTCCGGCGGGTCGCCGAGCAGTTTGCGCTGGTCGGCGATGCGCAGCTTCCAGTGTTCGGCCAGCTTGAAGAACACGCGCAGCGCCGGATCGGCGAGCGTGTCCGGCGGCGTGTAGCGGGGTGCGGCTTCGGCGATGCGGGTCGAATGAGCAGCCATGGTGCCTACTCTCCCTGTGAAGTTATTGAAGATATTACTTCACAAGCACAGTAAAAACCAGCCAACCACCAGCTGGCCTCAATGTCCCGAAGCTCCCTTCGTCTTCGCGCAGTCGCACGCGTAGTCCGGCTCCGGACCGCCCTCGGCGATGAAGCGGTCGATGCGCTGCTCCAGCACCGGCAGCGGTACCGAACCGAGCGCGAGCACGGTATCGTGGAAGTGGCGGATGTCGAACTTTCCGCCCAGCGCCTGTTCCGCCTTCGCGCGCAGCTCGCGGATCTTCAGGTAGCCCAGTTCGTACGACAGCGCCTGGCCCGGCCAGCTGATGTAGCGGTCCACCTCGTTGGCGATCTCCCGTGCGGACAGCGCGGTGTTGCCGGTCAGGTAGTCGATCGCCTGCTGGCGCGTCCAGCCGAGGTGATGGATGCCGGTATCGACCACCAGCCGGCAGGCGCGCCACATCTGGTAGGTGAGGTAGCCGAAGCGCTCGTACGGCGTGTGGTAGATGCCCATCTCGTTGCCGAGGTATTCCGAGTACAGGCCCCAGCCCTCGCCGTAGGCGGAGATGTAGCTGTTGCGGCGGAACGCGGGCTGCTCGTGCTGTTCGTCGGCCAGCTCCAGCTGCAGCGCGTGGCCGGGGTAGCTCTCGTGCAGGGTCAGCGCCGGCACGTTGAACAGCGGCCGCGACTTCAGGTCGTAGGTGTTGACCAGGTAGGCATCGGCGCCGCCGCGGCCGGAGGTGTAGTACGGCGCGATGTCGGCCGGCACCGGCTTGATGGTGAAGTGCGCGCGCGGCAGGTGGCCGAAGTAGCGCGACATCTGGCCGTCCACCTGCTTGGCCACCCAGGCGCTGCGCATCAGCAGTTCGTCTGGCGTCTTCGCGTAGAACTGCGGGTCCGTGCGCAGGAACGTGAGGAACTCGGCGAAGCTGCCCTTGAAGCCGGTGTCCTGCATCACCTGCAGCATCTGCGCGTGGATCTTCGCCACTTGGTCGAGGCCGATCTGGTGGATCTCGTCGGGCCCCAGGTCGAGCGTGGTGTACTCGCGGATCTGCTGGCGATAGAACGCCTTGCCGTCGGGCAACGCCTCGGCCGCCAGTGTGGTGCGCGCCTGCGGCACGTATTCATTGCGGAAGAAGGCCAGCAGCTTCGCGTAGGCGGGGATCACCTCGTCGCGGATCTGCCGCAGCGCCTGGCCCTGCAGCGCCTGCGCACGATCGGCCGGGATCGAGGCCGGCAGTTGCCGGAAGGGTTCGTAGAAGCTGCTGCGGGTCGGGTCTTTCAGCTCGGCCACCGCGGCGATCGAGGCGTCACGCCCGCCCAGCACCGCACGCGGCACGCTGAAGCCGCGCCTGAGGCCGGCGCGCATGTTCGCGATCTGCTGGTCGAAGTAGGCCGGGACCTGGCCGAGCCGGTCGAGGTAGCGCTGGTAGTCGGCGGCCGTGCGCAGGCGGTCGCCACCCAGCACGTAACCGAGATCGGACCAGAACGCGGAGTCGCTGTTGAACGGCATCTGCCAGGCCTGGAACTTCTGCCCGGCGACGAAGTTGCCGATCTGCTCGCGATAGATCGCGTAGTTGACCTGATTGGCCGGCGATAGCCGCGTCACGTCGACGCCGTCGAGCCGCTTCAGCACACCCTGCCAATACGCCAGCCGCCGCTGCTGGCTGGCGGCATCGACCTGGTCGAGCCGGCCGCTGTTCAGCTGCGGCTCGCCGGCGGTGCTGATGCCGGCCTGGCCGGTGCGCCAGGCCCACTCGGCACGGTAGATGTCCTTGAAGCGTGCATCGGCGCTGGCGCTGGCGGCGGCGGGCGGCGGCGTGGCGGCCGCCTGCAGCGGCGCGGCGCTGCAGGTCAGCGCGAGCGCGGCCAGCCGCGCGATCATCAGGGGCTTGTTCACACGGATTCCTTGCAGCGGGACGGCGTCAACGTGCATCACGCGACGTGATGCGAACGCCTATCCTCGCCTTCCTGCCGCGGCATGGCAACGTGGGGCCAGCCGCACCGCTCAGCCGAGATCGAGCTTGCCCACGCCGACCGCGCGCAAGTAGGCGGCCAGGTCGCGTTCGCCGGTCTCGACGAAGACCTCGCCGCTGGGCACGCAAGTATCGATGCGGTCCGGGCGGAAATTGCGGAAGTCGCCGCGCAGCCGGCACCACGCGCCCAGCGTCCACTTGCCGCCCCAGAACGACAGGCACAGCGGCTCGACCTCGCGCGTGCTGGGCTTGCCGCCCTCGTCGCGATACTCCAGCCGCAGCACCTGGCTGTCCACGATGGCCGCATGCAGCCGGTCGATCAGCGCGGCGAAATCGTCGCGGTACTGGTCGCGCCACACCGGCGCGAAGATCCGCGTACGCGCGGCGCGCTCGCGCAATTCCGGCGGCAGCACCGCCTCGATCTTCAGCAAGGCGGACTGCGCGCTCTCGGCCAGCCGGGTGCCGGCGAACGCGCGCACGAAGCGCGAGCCGACCACCAGGGCTTCGAGCTCGTTCGCGGTGAACATCAGCGGCGGGATGTCCGAGCCCTTGCGCAGCACGTAGCCGACGCCGGCCTCCCCCTCGATCGGCACGCCGGACAGCTGCAGGTCGGCGACGTCGCGGTACACCGTGCGCAGCGACACGCCCAGGGTCTGCGCCAGCGAGCGCGCCTGCAACGCGGTACGCCGGCCGCGCAGGGCATGGATGATGAGGAACAGGCGATCGGCTCGACGCATCCGTACATCATCGCCGAGGCACCTGCGGGCGAACAGCGCCGAACGTCACGCCGGACGCGATACATCGCGTCACCCGGCCCGGGCGGCCAGCAGTTCGGCATCCTTGGCCGCGGCGCGCTGCATCGCCGGGCGCGCCAGCACGCGGTCGATATAGGCGCGGATCACCGGCAGCTCAGGCACCAGCTTGAACAGGGTGGTCCAGTTCAGCGCCGTGCCCCACAGCACGTCAGCGGCGCTGAAGGTGTCGCCGAGCAGGTACGGGCCTTGTTCGAGCTGGTCGACCAGCGTCTGCAGCATGGTGTCGTAGTCGCCGTAGCCGCAGGTCGACGGCGGCGCGGGTGCGCGCTGCATCGACTTGTCGACCATCGCCGGCTCGAAGCACGAGCCGTAGAACACCAGCCAGCGCAGGTAGGGCCCGCGCAGGGGGTCACCCAGTGGCGGCGCCAGCTTCGCGGCGGGGTAGAGATCGGCCAGGTAGATGAACACCGCCGACTGCTCGGTGACCAGCGCGCCGGCGTGATGGATCGCCGGCACCTTGCCCATCGGGTTGATCGCCAGATACTGCGACCGGCGCTGTTCGCCGGCCTTCAGGTCGAGCAGCTGCAGCTCGTAGTCGGCACCGAGTTCCTCGAGCAGGGCACGGGTGCCGGCGGAGCGGCTCTGCAGCGCATGAAAGAAGGTGACGCGGGGTGTCGTGTCCATGCTGGGTGCTCCCGGCCGATGGGGTGATGTCAGTGCTGCGGAAACGGGCCGCCGCCGGCTCGTCGCGGTCCATGTCGATCGCGCCGGGGCAGGGCTTCGCCACGCCGCTGCCGGCGAGGCCAGCGGCGAGTCGAAGAACGCCTTGCGACGGGCGGGATCATGCTTTGCCGCGCGGGTGCCAGACGATGTGGGTCAGTGCAGCCAGCAGGGTGCGCCGGCGCGCGCGCGGCGCGGCGGCGTCGGTCGGGGCCGGCTTGGGCAGCTTGTACTGCCCATCCAGCAGCAGGCCATTCAGATAGAGCGGACGATAGGCCATCAGCACGGTTTTCAGTAGCGGCTTCATGGTGGGCTCCTCAGGCCGTCGCCACGGCTTCGCCGACGCACCACGGCGGCAGCTCGGCGTGCTTGAACAGGCGGTACCAGTGTTCGCGGTCGCTGGGGCTGTACAGGTCCAGCGTGCGGATCACCTCGCGCGCGAACTCCACGCTGCCGAGGTGGCTGGCGCTGATCACGCCGCCGTCGCTGACCGCCAGCACGCCGGCGTCGTACTGCTCGGCGCCGGCGTAGGCCGGGACGTGGCTGTCGATGTGCCCGGCCCAGTTGCCGGTGTGCCGGCAGTGGTCGAGCAGGCCGCTGCGGGCCAGCGCCAGCACGCCGCTGTCGATGGCGGCCACCGGCGCCCCGGCGGTGTACAGCCGGCGGATCGCCGCCACCGCCGCGGCACCCTCGCCGCGCTGCCACAGGTGGCCGCCGGGCACGATCAGCAACGCCGCCCGCTTGAGATCGAGCTGATCCAGCGACAGCTCGGGCTGCACGCGAAGGCCGCCCATCGAGACCACCGGCGCCGTCGAGAAGCCCACCGCCTGCACCTGCCAGTCGCCGGGCCGGCGGATCTCGCACAGGGCCAGCGCGGCCTGCCAGTCGGCAAAGCCGTCGAACACCAGGAAATAAACCACGTCGCGCATGTCGTATCCCTCCGCTATGGAGGTACAGCTTGCCCACCCCTTGCTGCCAACGTGATGTCAGCAGCCGGGCTGGATGCGGGCACGCGGGCTGCCGGGCTGGCACCGTTCAGCCGGAGCCGGGACAATGGCGCTTCCTCTTGCCACGGACCCGACATGAAACCCGTCTCGCTGATCCAGTTCCTGATCGAGGAACGCCGCGCCGGCCACATCAACGCCGAACTCTCGCTGCTGATCGAAGTGGTCGCGCGCGCCTGCAAGCGCATCGGCGTGGCCACCGGCAAGGGCGCGCTGGGCGGCGTGCTGGGCATGGCCGGCAACGGCGACGCGCTGAGCATGAACGTCCAGGGCGAAGCGCAGAAGAAGCTGGACGTGATCTCCAACGAGATCCTGCTGGAGGCGAACGCCTGGGGTGGCCACCTCGCCGCCTGCGCCTCGGAGGAGATGGAAGACCCGCAGCAGATCCCGGACGGCTACCCGAAGGGCCAGCACCTGCTGCTGTTCGACCCGCTGGACGGCTCCTCGAACATCGACGTCAACATCTCGGTCGGCACCATCTTCTCGGTGCTGCGCTGCCCGGACGGCGTGACCGAGCCGAAGGCCGAGCACTTCCTGCAGCCGGGCACCGCCCAGCTCGCCGCCGGCTACGTGGTGTACGGCCCGTCCACCGTGCTGGTGCTCACCTTCGGCCACGGCACCCACGAGTTCACGCTGGACCGCGAGGTGGGCAGTTTCATCCTCAGCCGCCGCGGCATCCGCATTCCGGCCGAGACCGCCGAGTTCGCCATCAACATGTCCAACCAGCGCCACTGGCAGGCGCCGATGCAGCGCTACGTCGGCGAGCTGCTGGCCGGCAAGGAAGGCCCGCGCGGCAAGGACTTCAACATGCGCTGGGTCGCCTCGATGGTGGCCGACGTGCACCGCATCGTGACCCGCGGGGGCGTGTTCTATTACCCGCTGGACGCCAAGATCGAAAAGCAGGGCGGCAAGCTGCGCCTGATGTACGAGGCCAACCCGATGGCCTTCATCGTCGAGCAGGCCGGCGGTGCCGCCACCACCGGGCGCCAACGCATCATGGAAGTGCAGCCGAGCGGCCTGCACCAGCGCGTGCCGGTGTTCCTCGGTTCGAAGCAGGAGGTCGAACTGGCCACGCACTACCACCGGGAAGCCGACGGCGCCGTGGGCTGACTGACTCCCTTCGGTCACCAGCCTCCCCCTGCATGCAGCGGGAGGAGCGGATCAAAAACCTCCGACACCGACACCCATGCCTCTCCGCCGCCTGCTGCCACTGCTCGCCACGCTCCTGCTGGGCGCCTGCACGCATGCCACCAAACCGGTGCCGCCACCGGCGGCGCCGCCACCGGTGAAGCTGAAGATCGGCCTCGCCCTTGGCGGCGGTGCGGCCAAGGGCTTCGCGCACATCGGCGTGATCAAGATGCTGGAGGCCAGCGGCATCCACCCGGACGTGGTCGCCGGCACCAGCGCCGGCAGCGTGGTCGGCGCGCTGTACGCCAGCGGCATGGATGCGTTCGCGCTGCAGCAGACCGCGTTCGGCCTGGACGAAGCGAAGATCCGCGACGTGCGGCTGTTTTCCGGCGGCCTGGTGCAAGGCCAGGCACTGCAGGACTACGTCAACCAGCTGCTGCACAAGCAGCCGATCGAGCAGCTGAAGCGGCCCTTCGCCGCGGTCGCCACCGAGCTGGAAACCGGCACGCGCACGGTGTTCGTGCGCGGCAATACCGGCCGCGCGGTGCGCGCGTCGTCGAGCATTCCCGGCGTGTTCGAGCCGGTCGAGATCCACGGCAAGCACTATGTCGACGGCGGCGTGGTCAGCCCGATCCCGGTCGACGCGGCGCGCCAGCTCGGCGCCGACTTCGTGATCGCGGTGGACATCTCCGCCATGCCCGACGGCAGCAACCCGCAGGACATGATGGGCATCGTCGGCCAGTCCATCACCATCATGGGCCGGCAATTGGCTGCACAGGAAAGTGCGCGCGCCGACGTGGTGATCCGTCCCGACCTACGCGGCATCGGCCCGACCGATTTCGAGCAGAAGAACCAGGCCATCCTCGAGGGCGAGAAAGCCGCGTTGGCGGCGATCCCGGCGATCCGCACCAAGCTGGCCGCGATGGTCGCGGCGCACCAGGCCGCCGCGGCCACCGTCGCCCCCTGAGCCACGCCGGCCGTGCCGTCCTGCACTTGGCGCCGGTGACCACCGGGTTGTAGCGTGGGGACTTCCCGCGCCGGAATCCTCCCATGCTGAAACGCTCGCGCCTGATCCTCCCGCTGTCGCTGCTGACTGTGGCACTGGCACCGCATGCCTTCGCCGCCACGCCCACGGTCGATCCGCGCATCGAACAGGTGCTGACCGAGCTGGGCAAGGCGCAGTCGATCCAGGCGGTGGCGCTGTCGCCGGACGGCAAACAGCTGGCGTGGGTGATCCGGCGCGACGACAAGCCGGCGATCGAGGTGGCCGACGCCGACGGCCGCCATGCGCACCGCATCAGCGCCGCCACCACGCCGGGCAGCTGTGCCGAATCCGGCATCGCCTGGGCGCCCGATTCGCGCCGCCTCGCCTTCATTGCCAATTGCCACGTCGATCTGACCAGCACCAAGGCGATGCAGAACGCCATCTATCTCGCCGACACGCGCGGCGGCGGCGCGCCGGCGCGGCTGGCCGCACTGCAAGGCTACGTGCGTTCGCTGCAATGGACTGCCGACGGCAAGTCGCTCGGCTTCCTCTACGTGCCCGGCGCCACCCGCCACGCCAGCGCGGTGGCCGCCGCCAAGCCGGCCGCCGGCGAGATCGGCGTGAGCGGGCTGGAAGTGCAGCGCGTGGCCAGCGTCGACGTGGCCAACGGCACGCTGCGCGAACTGACCCCGGCCACGCTGTACGCCTACGAATTCGACTGGTCGCCGGACGGCTCGCGCATCGCCTACACCGCCGCGCCGCCGCCGGGCGACAACAACTGGTGGATCGCGAAGCTTTACGTGCAGAGCGCGCAGGCGGACGCCGACGCCCGCGTGCTGGTCGACCCGGCCGGCACCGCCAGCGCTTCGCTGCACGGCCTGCAGATCGCGCTGCCGCGCTGGTCGCCGGAAGCCGCGCGGATCGCCTTCATCGGCGGCCTGATGAGCGACCAGGGCGCCACCGGTGGCGACATCTATGCGGTGCCGGCCGGCGGTGGTGCGCCGGTCGATCTCACGCCGGGCATCCACGTCACGCCGTCGTGGCTGCGCTGGAGCGGGCCGCACTCGCTGCTGGTCAGCCAGGTCAGCAACGGCCAGAGCCAGCTGGCGGATTACGCCGTCACCGGCGACCGCGCGCAGCAGCAGCGCGTGCATTTCACCGTGCCGGCCAGCATCGGCGACGGCAGCGCGTCGATGGCGATGTCGCTCTCCGCTGACCTCAGGCACGTGGCCTTCGTGCAGAGCTCGTACACGGCCGCCAGCGAGGTGCATGCCGGCGCGCTGGGTCACGCGCCGCCGCCGGCAGTGACCGCGTTCAACGCCGCGCTGAAACCGGCCTGGGGCAAGGCCGAATCGGTGGAGTGGAACAACGAGGGCTTCCACGTGCAGGGCTGGCTGCTGTACCCGGCCCACTACGACGCGAAGAAGCGCTACCCGATGATCGTGGTGGTGCATGGCGGCCCGTCCAGCGCGGTGATCCCGCGCTGGCCCGGCGTCGGTTACGGCGGCGCGCCGCTGTCTGCGCTGGGCTATTTCGTGTTCATGCCGAACCCGCGCGGCAGCTTCGGCCAGGGCGAGCGGTTCGTGCAAGCGAACCGCAGGGATTTCGGCTACGGCGACCTGCGCGACATCCTCGCCGGCGTCGACGCGGTGGAGAAGAAGCTGCCGGTGGACGACCAGCGGCTCGGCCTCACCGGCTGGAGCTACGGCGGCTTCATGAGCATGTTCGCGCCCACGCAGACCCAGCGCTTCCGCGCCGTGGTGGCCGGCGCCGGCATCGCCAACTGGCAGAGCTACTACGGCCAGAACCTGATCGACCAGTGGATGCCGCCGTTCTTCGGCGCCAGCGTCTACGACGACCCGGCGGTGTACGCGAAGAGCTCGGCGATCAACTTCGTCAAGCAGGTGAAGACGCCGATGCTGATCGTGGTCGGCGATCGCGACGCCGAATGCCCGGCGCCGCAATCGTTCGAGATGTGGCACGCGCTGCGCGCGCAGAACGTGCCGACCTCGCTGGTGGTCTACCCGAACGAAGGCCACCACTTCGTCGATCCCGCGCACCAGCGCGACGTGCTGCAACGGGCTTTGGCGTGGTTCGCGAAGTACCTACCGGCCTCGAACTAAGCGAAATCTCGTCAAATATTTATTCAATCTGGTACAGAACAATTTGTAAACACATGAAATAAAGTGAATTTGACATGAAATATCTATTCATGTATCCATTCATTCATGACTCCTCGCCTATCCGCACCAGATCGCCTGCTCGACGCGTTGCGCGCACGTCGGCTGGCCAGCGCGCGTGAACTCGGCAACGCACTCGGTGCCAGCCAGCCGAGCATCTCGCGCTGGCTGGCCGCGGCCGGCGATCAGATCGTGCGGATCGGGCAGGCACGCAGTTCACGCTACGCCGCCGTGCGCAACGTACGCGGCCTGGGCGAGCGTTGGCCGCTATACCGCATCGACAGCAACGGCCGGCCCCGCACGTTCGCCCAGCTGACCGCCCTGCATGGCGAGGGTTGTCTGATCACCCCCGCGCAATCAGTCGACTGGCTGCGCAACGAGTTCCGCGACGGCGTCTTTCCCGGCCTGCCATGGTTCCTTGACGACATGCGGCCGCAAGGCTTTCTCGGCCGCCTGTTTGCGCAGCGCAGTGCGTCCGAACTGGGCCTGGACCCTGACATCCTGCGCTGGAACGAGGACGCGGTACTCACGGCACTCTTACTGCGGGGCGAGGACGCTCCGGGCAATTTCGTGCTGGGCGATTCGTCGCTGGATCGGGCGCTGCGCGCTGCGCCCGATCCGATTCCCTCGCCGCAGCGTGCCGAACGCTACGCCGCCCTGGCGCAAGCCACGCTGGCCGGCGAACGGGCCGGTTCCTCGGCCGCCGGCGAGCAGCCGAAATTCACTGCCTGCATCGAGGACGGTGATGGCTCACTGCGCCACGTCATCGTGAAATTCAGCGAGTCGATCGAAGCCAATCCGGTAGCCCGGCGTTGGGCCGACCTACTGATCTGCGAATACCTCGCCAACCAACTGCTGGGCGAGCACGGCCACGCCAGCGCCAGCGACGAACTGGTCTGGTCGCAAAGGCAACTCTGCCTGGAATCGACCCGCTTCGACCGCGCAGGTGCGCACGGCCGGCGCGGCTTCGTCTCGCTGGCGGCGTGGAGCGACGCGTACGACGGCGTTCGCGACAGCTGGCCGGAAACGGCCGAGCGCATGCAGCGCGGCGGCTGGCTCGACACCGGTGCGCTCGGACAGATCCGCCAACGTTGGTGGTTCGGCCGCATGATCGGCAACACCGACATGCACTTCGGCAACCTCGGTTTCTTCCTCGACGACGCCTTGCCGCTGCAGCTGGCACCCAGTTACGACATGCTGCCGATGCTGTACCGGCCCGCCGCCAACGGCAGCATCGCACCGCGCGATTACCAGCCGCCGACGCCGCTGCCCGCCACGTTGTCGCACTGGCAGCAGACGGCTGCCTGGGCCGCCGCGTTCTGGCAACGCGTGGCGCAGCACCCGCAACTGAGTCCGGACTTTCGCCACATCGCCATCGACAACCAGGCTCGGCTGGATAGCCTGCGCCAGCGCTTCGGCTGAGCAACCCAGATGGATCACCGCCCTGTCAGGAGTCATGCCTGACAGCGGCTAAGTGTATTGCTGTACTGATACACATGGATGCTTCTCTGCTTACCGTTCAACCCACCGCGCCGGAGCCAATCTATCGGCAGATCGTCGAGCAGCTGCGCCGGCTGATTGCCGGCGGCCAGCTCGCGCACGGCGAACGGCTGCCGTCGGTGCGCGAGGTCGCCGGTTTCCACGCAATCAACCCGATGACCGTGTCGCGCGCCTACGGCATCGCCGAAAGCGAAGGCCTGGTCGAACGGCTGCGCGGCAAGGGCATGGCCGTTATCGCCATGCGCAAGGCCGCGCAAAGCGAAAGCCACCGGCTGGCCCTGCTCGAACCGCAACTGCAGGCGCTGGCGCGCCATGCGAACGAACTCGAATTGCCTGCCGCCTCGGTGCTGCGGCAACTGACCCGACTGCTGGGAGACTGAAATGAGCGCCATGCTCCACGACATCGAGACCGCCGCCGCCCCGCTTGCGGTACACGGCCTGATCCACTGCGCGGGTGATCACGCTCTTGGCGCGCTCCTCGGTGACCTCGGTGCGCGGGCGCGGTGCATCCCCGTCCAGCAGCGCGCTCTGCCAGCCGTCGTCCTCGGCCTGGTGGCGGATGCTTTCGAAGCGGCCTTCCGGATTGGAGGCGGCGCCGCGGCCCTTGAGCGGGCGCGTCGCGGGGAACTGTTCCGGGGAGGCCGGCAATGGCGAGGGACGATCCATCGCGGCAGTGTCGCGCGGCGACGTCTCAGCCGTCGCGACATTTTTGCGCGGCGTGATCCGGCGCGCGCCGGACGCGCCATGGCGACGCTATGATGCGGCCGTCCGCCGCTGCCGGCGGTGCGCTTCCACCTGTCGGGGCTTACTTCATGCGCTGGCTGCTGCTCGTCTCCACCGTGTTCGCGTTCGTGCTGTGCTTCACCCGCCACGGCGCCGGCGCCTGGGGCTTCTGGCTGCTGGTCGGGCTGATCGGCGTCTTCGCCACCACGCTGGCCTTCGTGCAGGCGCGCATCGCCGGCAGCGCACGCGGGGACAGCCTGTCCGAGTACGACCTGAAGCGGCTGCGCGAAGGCAAGGATCCGCTGAAGCACGATCGCCTGGCTCGATAAGGTCGCTGCGGGCAGGAGCGCACCCTGTGCGCGATGCTCTGAGGTCAATCCAGCCAAGAGCATCGCGCACAGGGTGCGCTCCTACAGGCCGAGCTCGTCGACCATCGCCTCGCGCATGCGGTACTTCTGCACCTTGCCGGTCACCGTCATCGGGAAGGCGTCGACGAAGCGCACGTAGTGCGGCACCTTGTAGTAGGCGAGGTGATGGCGGCAGTAGTCCTGGATCTCGGCTTCGCTGGCGCCGGCACCTTCGCGCAGACGGACCCACGCGCACACCTGCTCGCCGAACTTCGTGTCGGGCACGCCGAACACCTGCACGTCGAGCACCTTCGGGTGGGCGTACAGGAACTCCTCGACCTCGCGCGGGTACACGTTCTCGCCGCCGCGGATGATCATGTCCTTGAGCCGGCCCACGATGCGGCAGTAACCGTCTGCGTCGATCACCGCGAGGTCGCCGGTGTGCATCCAGCGTGCCGCGTCGATCACCTCGCGGGTGCGCGATTCGTCTTCCCAGTAGCCCAGCATCACCGAGTAGCCGCGCGTGCACAGCTCGCCCGGCGTGCCGCGCGGCACGATGAGCCCACGTTCGTCGACCAGCTTCACCTCCAGCTGCGGATGGATCCGGCCCACGCTGTCCACGCGGCGCTCCAGCGGGTCGTCCGGCACGGTCTGGAAGCTCACCGGGCTGGTCTCGGTCATGCCGTAGGCGATGGTGATCTCGGCCAGGTGCATCTCGCCGACCACCCGCCGCATCACCTCGATCGGGCACGGCGAGCCAGCCATGATGCCGGTGCGCAGGGTCGACAGGTCGAACTCGGCGAAGCGCGGGTGTTCCAGCTCGGCAATGAACATGGTGGGCACGCCGTGCAGGCCGGTGCATTTTTCCTCCGCCACGGTTTCCAGCGTGGCCAGCGCGTCGAAGCCCTCGCCGGGGATCACCATGCAGGCGCCGTGGGTGACGCAGGCGAGGTTGCCCAGCACCATGCCGAAGCAGTGGTAGAACGGTACCGGGATGCACAGCCGGTCGTACTCGGTGAGGCGCATCGCCTCGCCGATGAACCAGCCGTTGTTGACGATGTTGTGGTGGGTCAGCGTGGCGCCTTTCGGTGCGCCGGTGGTGCCGGAGGTGAACTGGATATTGACCGGATCGTCGAAGCCCAGTTCGCGTTCCACCTCGTGCAGCCGCGCCAGCGCCGCGGCGTCGCCGAGCGCCGCCAGCTGCCACCAGCCGCGCGTGCCGGGCGCCGGTTCGTCGTCGAGCAGGACCACCTCGCGCAGCGCCGGCAGCCGCGCCGCGCGTAACTCTCCCGGCACGCCGGCGGCCAGCTCCGGCGCCAGTTCGGTCAGGATGTCCAGGTAATGCGAGGTCTTGAAGCGGCGCGGCAGCACCAGCGCGCGGCAAGCCACCTTGTTCAGCGAATACTCCAGCTCGTGCGTGCGGTAAGCCGGATTGATGTTGACCAGCACCAGCCCGGCCTTCGGCGCGGCGAACTGCAGCAGCACCCACTCGGCGCGGTTCGGCGACCAGATGCCGATGCGCTCGCCGGGTTCGAGGCCCAGCGCCAGCAGCCCGGCAGCGATGCGTTCCACTTCGGTGTGGAATTGCCGGTAGCTCAGGCGCACGCCCTGCGCGCGCACCACCAGCGCCGGTCGATCGGGGTATGCGACGGCGATGCGGTCGATCAGCGAACCCACGGTGTCGCCCAGCAGCGGCTGCGCGCTGGCGCCGTGAACGTAACTTGCTGCGCTACTCATCGGTGCTCTCCCGTAGTCATCGTACGCAGCCCGGCTGCCAGCATAGCGTCTGCTTCCGGATCGCCGCTGCGCGTGCATGGTGCGGGTCGGCAGAATCACGCTTCAATCACGATCGCTGCACGGCAGAACTAGGACGCTTGCGCTGACATCGCGGCATGGCATCCTGCCGCCCCGCATTACCTGGGAATTCACGATGACTGCATCCGGCTTGATCATTTTTCTGCTCATCGGCGCGATCGCCGGCTGGCTGGCCGGCCTGATCGTGCGCGGTTTCGGCTTCGGCCTGCTCGGCAATATCGTGGTCGGCATCATCGGCGCGTTTCTCGCTGGCTGGCTGCTGCCGATGCTCGGCATCGGCTTCAGTCTCGGCAGCCCGATCGTCACCAGCATCATCTACGCGATGATCGGCGCGATCGTGCTGCTGGTGCTCATCGGCCTGATCAAGCGCGCCTGACCCGTCCGGTTCACCGTGGCCAACAAAAACGCAGCGGCACGAGCCGCTGCGTTTTTGGTTTCCAGGCGACTGTACTCAGTCGTTGAGGTCGACGTCCTTGGTCTCGCGCACGAACAGCATGCCGATCACGAAGGTCATCGTGGCAATCACCACCGGATACCACAGGCCGGCGTAGAAGTTGCCGGTGGCCGCGACGATGCCGAACGATACCGAGGGCAGGAAGCCGCCGAACCAGCCGTTGCCGATGTGGTAGGGCAGGCTCATCGAGGTGTAGCGGATGCGGGTGGGGAACATCTCCACCAGCCACGCGGCGATTGGTCCGTAGACCATCGTCACGTAGAGCACCAGGATGGTCAGCAGCAGGATCACCATCGGCGTGTTGGTCTGCG
Organism: Rhodanobacter sp. OR87; assembly: GCF_000473345.1. Classification (NCBI taxonomy): domain Bacteria; kingdom Pseudomonadati; phylum Pseudomonadota; class Gammaproteobacteria; order Lysobacterales; family Rhodanobacteraceae; genus Rhodanobacter; species Rhodanobacter sp. OR87. The sequence goes on along the minus strand of NZ_AXBJ01000011.1, from coordinate 59,869 downwards.
CCGGGTCGGCCTTGGCCGGGTAACCGGCAGCGGCCAGGGCCTTGCCGACGCTGTCGCCGAACGCCTTGCCCTGCGCGGTGAAGTCGGCCTTGGCCAGGGCGCCGCCCTCGAACGCGGGGAAGTCCTGGCCGCCGACCGAGACGACCGCCAGCGTGCCCGGCGCCGCGGCGACGTTCTCGTACGGCACGCCGCGCTTGGCCAGGTAGCTCTTGGCCACGTCGCAGGAGCTGGTGAAGACCTTCTTGCCGATCAGGTCGATCTGCACGCTGCAGCCAGCCGGATCAGCCAGCACCTTGACCGGCGAGGTCACGCTGGCCGCCTCGATCGCCGGGTTGCCGTAGTGGGTGAGGCCCTTGAAGATCGGGAAGTAGGTCAGCGCGGCGAGCAGGCAGCCGGCCAGCACCACCGGCTTGCGCCCGATCTTGTCCGACAGCCAGCCGAACACCACGAAGAACGGCGTGCCGATCACCAGCGCCGCGGCGATCAGCAACTGCGTGGTGGTGGCGTCGATCTTCAGCGTGCTGCCGAGGAAGTACATCGCGTAGAACTGGCCGCAGTACCACACCACGGCCTGACCGGCGGTGGCGCCGAGCAGGGCCAGGATCACCAGCTTCAGGTTGCCCCAGCGCGCGAACGATTCGGTCAGCGGCGCCTTCGACTGCTTGCCCTCCTCCTTCATCTGCTTGAACACCGGCGACTCGGCCAGTTGCAAGCGGATGTACACCGAGATCGCCAGCAGCAGCGAGGACAGCAGGAACGGAATGCGCCAGCCCCAGTCGTTGAACTTGTCGCCGAGCATCCACTTGCAGCCCAGGATCACCAGCAGCGACAGGAACAGGCCGAAGGTGGCGGTGATCTGGATGAAGCTGGTGTACAGGCCGCGCTTGCCGTGCGGCGCATGCTCGGCCACGTAGGTGGCCGCGCCGCCGTATTCGCCGCCGAGTGCCAGGCCCTGCAGCATGCGCAGCGCGATCAGGATCACTGGTGCGGCCACCCCGATCGAGCCGTAACTGGGCAGCAGGCCGACGAAGAACGTGGACAGGCCCATGATCACGATGGTGATCAGGAAGGTGTACTTGCGCCCGACCAGGTCGCCGACCCGGCCGAACACCAGCGCGCCGAACGGACGCACCGCGAAGCCGGCGGCGAACGCCAGCAGGGCGAACACCAGCTGGCTGGCCTCGTTCAGGCCGGAGAAGAACTGGTGGCCGATGATCACGGCGAGCGAGCCGTACAGGTAGAAGTCGTACCACTCGAACACGGTGCCCAGGCTGGAAGCCAGGATCACCCGCTTGTGGCTGACGTCGAGCGCGGCGTCGGCCTGGTTGCCGATGGCGCCAATGGCATTGCTGGCCATGATGTTTCCCCTCCCGAATGGTGTGAGATGCCTCTGCCCGGAACGCTGGGGAGAAGTCGGAAGGTGCGGACCGTCCCTTGCCCCGGGCCGCACCTCGTCATCCTCCCGCTGTCGCGGGAGGTGGGTCGGCGGCGCGCCGGGGCACGCCGCCATGAACCTCAGAAGCGATAAAGCGCGTTGAGGCTGAACTGGTTGCCGGTGGTGGTCTTGCGATCCACGCCGTTGCTGGTGGAGTCGAGCTTGTCGTGCATCCATTCGGCGCTGAGGTCATACGAGCCGGCGGTGTACTGCAGGCTCAGCGCGGTCTGGCGGTTGCGCAGCAAGCCGGTCGAGCCGTTGCCCATCCAGGCGATCACGTCCTTGCTGTCGGGTTTGCTGTAGGCATAGAACGCATACAGGCTCCAGTTCGGCGTGAAGCTGTAGCCCGCCTGCACGAAGCCGCCGCTCTCCTGGATGTCGCCGAACTGCGACATCGCGCCGAAGATCTCGCCCAGGCCGTTGCCGGTGTAGGCCAGTCCCTTGAACGTCCACGGGCCCGGCTTCCACTGGCCGCCGATTTCGTAGCCGGTGCTCTTCACGCTGGACTGGATCGGCGTCGGCGCGGTGCCGCCCACGCCGCGCAGGTCGACCTTGCTGTAGTGCGCCGAGAAGTACGCCAGCCAGTTCTTGTCCTGCACGTGCAAGCGTGCCTCCACCTGCGGGCGGAAGCCGGCGCTGCCGGCGGTGAGGTAGTTGACGTTGTTGCCCGGTCCGCTCCAGGTGCCCTCGAACGCGCCCACGTCGAGCCGCCACTGCGCACCGGTACTGCCGTGGTTGAGGTCCTGCATCACCACCACGCCGGGGAAGCGCCAGCCGCCGTAGCCGGAACCGAAGCCGAGCGGGAACGCGATGTGCGCCAGCGAGGTCGGCGAGTTGTCGACCGGGAACATCAGGTCCCACTGCTGGCCGATGCGCACGGTGGTGCCGCTCTCGGGGTTGGTCAGGTCCATGTAGGCCTGGCGCAGACGCGGCGTCGGCTGCTGCTGGCTGTACGCGCCGGTGCCGTTGAAGCCGCCGAAGAAGTCCATCTCGATGCGCCCGCCGCCGCTCCAGTTGCCGGCGAACTTGGCGCCCTTGAAGTCGAGCCAGAAGCGCGTGTTGCGCACGTCGACCCCGGAGAGCGAGCCTTTCGAGCCGGGGATCGGGAACAGCGCGTTCTGACCGTTGCCGTAGGTGAAGCTCTTGTTCTGGCTGAACGCGCTGGCGCTGACGAAACCGTGCAGCGCCACCGACACGCCGGGCGCGCTGCTGAACACCGGCGTCGCCGCCACTGGGGCCGCCGCCACGTTCTGCGCGGGTGCCGGCGGCGCGGGCGCGGCCTTCTGCGCCTGGATCATCGCCTTCAGTTCGTTCAACTGCTGCTCGAGCTGCGCCACACGCTGCTCAAGTTGCTGCTCGCGCGTGTCCGCCTGCGCGTGGCCGGCCAGCGGAAGCATCAGGGCGCAAGCCATGCTCAGGGCAAGCGCGGAGTAACGATGGGTGTGTCGTTGAGTCATGCGTGCGTCTCCCCGGGGTCGATGACGAGCCGAGCATGGCCATGCTGCGACGCGGGCGACTATTCGCCTTTGGTCGAACTTCGACCAAAGTCGAGCCGGCGGCGCGCCGCTACCTTCGCGACGATCGGGCTACACTCGAAGCGTGCGCACCGCCGGGCGTCGACGCCTGCCGCGGGATCCCCCTTCGCCACCTTCCACGCCGAGCCAGCAGGAGCCCAGCCATGTCCAAGCTCTATCCGGTCAACCCTTCGTTTGCCGCCGCGTCGCGCCTGCGCCGCGACGACTACACCCGCCTCTACGCCGAGTCGGTCAGCGACCCGGAAGGCTTCTGGGGCCGCATCGGGCAGCGCCTGGACTGGATCAAGCCGCCGACCAAGATCAAGGACGTCTCGTTCGATCCGAAGGATCTGCACATCCGCTGGTACGAGGACGGCGAGCTCAATGTCTCGGCGAACTGCCTCGACCGCCAGCTGGAAAAGCGCGGCGACAAGGTGGCGATCATCTTCGAGGGCGACGACCCGAAGGACTCGCGCAAGATCACCTACCGCGAGCTGCACGCCGAGGTGTGCAAGTTCGCCAACACGCTGAAGCACCTGGGCGTGGTCAAGGGCGACCGCGTGGCGATCTACCTGCCGATGATCCCCGAGGCGGCGGTGGCGATGCTGGCCTGCGCGCGGCTCGGCGCGATCCACTCGGTGGTGTTCGGCGGCTTCTCGCCCGACTCGCTGGCCGGGCGCATCGTCGATTCGCAGGCCAAGGTGGTGATCACCGCCGACGAGGGTCGGCGCGCCGGCAAGCACATCCCGCTCAAGGTCAACGTGGATGCGGCACTGGAACGCCCCGGCACCAACAGCGTGGAGACCGTGATCGTGGTGCGCCACACCGGCGGCGCGGTGCACATGCAGTCGCCGCGCGACCGCTACTGGCACACGCTGATGGAAGGCCAGTCGGCCGACTGCGCGCCCACCCCGGTCGAGGCCGAGCACCCGCTGTTCGTGCTGTACACCTCCGGCTCCACCGGCAAGCCGAAGGGCGTGCAGCACTCCACCGGCGGCTACCTGGTGTTCATCAGCTACACCCACGAGCAGGTGTTCGACCTGCGCGAGGACGACATCTACTGGTGCACCGCCGACGTGGGCTGGGTCACCGGCCACAGCTACGTGGTGTACGGCCCGCTGTGCAACGGCGCCACCACCGTGATGTTCGAGGGCGTGCCGAACTACCCCGACCACAGCCGCTTCTGGCAGGTGATCGACAAGCACCAGGTCAGCATCTTCTACACCGCGCCCACCGCGATCCGCGCGCTGATGCGCGAGGGCGAAGCGCCGGTGAAGAAGTGCTCTCGCGCGTCGCTGCGCCTGCTCGGCTCGGTCGGCGAGCCGATCAACCCGGAGGCGTGGGAGTGGTACTACCGTGTGGTCGGCGAGGAGCGCTGCCCGATCGTCGACACCTGGTGGCAGACCGAGACTGGCGGCATCATGATCTCGCCGCTGCCCGGCGCGATCGCCACCAAGCCCGGCTCGGCCACCCTGCCGTTCTTCGGCGTGAAGCCGGCCATCGTCGACGCCGAAGGCACCGTGCAGGAAGGCGTGGCCGAAGGCAACCTGCTGATCACCGATTCCTGGCCGGGCCAGGTGCGCACCATCTACGGCGACCACCAGCGCTTCATCGAAACCTACTTCAGCGCCTACCCCGGCAACTACTTCTCCGGCGACGGCGCGCGCCGCGACGAGGACGGCTACTACTGGATCACCGGCCGCGTCGACGACGTGATCAACGTGTCCGGCCACCGCCTCGGCACCGCCGAAGTGGAGAGCGCGCTGGTGGCGCACCCGAAGGTGGCCGAGGCGGCCGTGGTCGGCTGCCCGCACGAGATCAAGGGCCAGGGCATCTATGCGTACGTCACCCTGGTCGCCGGCGAAACCGGCAGCGACGAGCTGCGCAAGGAACTGATCGCCTGGGTGCGCAAGGAGATTGGCCCGATCGCCACGCCGGACTACCTGCAGTGGGCGCCCGGCCTGCCGAAGACGCGCTCGGGCAAGATCATGCGCCGCATCCTGCGCAAGATCGGCGAGAATCTGCCCGACCAGCTCGGCGACATCACCACCCTGGCCGATCCCAGCGTGGTGAAGAACCTGGTGGACGAGCGATTGATCAAATGAGGAAATGGCAGGAGCGCACGCCGTGCGCTGTGCTTTTCCACACAGCGGAGCAAAAGCATCGCGCACGGGGTGCGCTCCCGCCTTGCCGACGAACGCCATGCCCGACATCCTGATCGCCGACGACCACCCGCTGTTCCGCGACGCGCTGCAGCGCGCGGTGCTGGCCGCCATGCCGCAGGCACGCGTGCATACCGCCGACAGCGTGCACGCCCTGCTCGGCCTGATCGAGCAATTCCCCGATGCCGAGCTACTGCTGCTGGACCTGCACATGCCCGGCGCGCGCGGCTATTCCGCGCTGGCGCACATCCGCGGCCAGTATCCGGGCCTGCCGACCATCGTGGTGTCCGGCCACGAAGAAGCGCAGGTGGCACGCCGCGCGCTGGCTCACGGTGCGTCGGCGTACATCCCGAAATCGAGTTCGGGCGAAAGCATCGTGGCGGCGATCCGCGCCGTGCTCGACGGCGACGTCTGGCTGCCGCCACAACTGGTCGGCGGCAACGCCGAGCTCAGGCCCGACGAAGCCGCCGCTGCCGCGCAGGTCGCCGCGCTGACACCGCAGCAGTTTCGCGTGATGACGATGATCGCCGAAGGCCTGCTGAACAAGCAGATCGCCTGGGAGCTCGGCGTTTCCGAAGCCACCGTCAAGGCGCACATGACCGCGATCATGCGCAAGCTCGGCGTCAACAACCGCACCCAGGTCGCGCTGATCGCCAGCCAGCTGGCGGTCGAACCCGGCGCGATGCAGCCGCTGCCCGAAGACGACGACGCCTGAAGCCGTCCTGGGCAGGCTTGCGAAGGCAATCCGCCACCGCGGAAAGCCCGGATTGCCCCATGGCGGAACGCACGGCGGAATTCGCGCCAGCAAACGGATGGGGCCGACGCGGTATCGGGCCTGCTAATCCGCTGAACTCGCGGGCTCCCCCTGCCTGCGTACCAGCGCCGTCAGCAGCGCGCGCAGCGCGGCGGGGCGCACCGGCTTGTGCAGCAGCGGGTAGCCGAGCGCGCGGGCGCGCTGTTTCAGCTCGCTGCTGCCGTCGGCGGTGATCATCGCCACGGGCGGCAGGTCGCCCAGCGTCTGGCGCAACTGCTGCAGCACCTGCAGGCCGTCGGCATCGTCGGCCAGGTGATAGTCGGCCAGGATCAGGTCCACCGTGCCGCGGCGCAGTTCGTCGCGCGCCTGTGCCGCGTCGAGCGCGATGCGGCAGTCGACGCCCCAGCGGCTGAGCAGGGCGCGCATGCCGTCGAGGATCGCCGCGTCGTTGTCCAGGCACAGCACGGTCAGCGGCAGCTGCTTGTCGGTGCCGCTGCGTTGCACGCGCTGGCGGCGCACCGGCACCGCCTCGTTGCGCGGCACGGTCACCGCGAAGCAGCTGCCGTGCTCGACCCGCGAATGCAGGTCGAGCCGGTGGCCGAGGATGCCGGCCAGGCGGTCGCAGATCGACAGGCCCAGGCCCAGTCCTTTCTCGCCCCACGGCGAAGGCTGTTCCAGCCGCTGGAACTCGTCGAAGATCCGCGCGCGCTGCTCCGCCGCGATACCGGGGCCGGAGTCCCATACCTCGATGCGCACCTCGTCCACGCCGACCCGCCGCGCACCCAGCAGTACGCTGCCCTTGCTGGTGTAGCGCAGCGCGTTGGAGAGGAAGTTCTGCAGGATCCGGCGCAGCAGCTGCGGGTCGCTGCGCACCGCCAGCCGCGTCGGCACCACGCGCAGGCGCAGCCCGCGCCGTTCGGCGACCACCGCGAACTGCGCCGTCAGCGAATCGAACAGCTCGGCCAGCGCGAACGCGCCGACCTCGGGGTGGTAGCTGCCGGCATCCAGCCGCGAGACGTCGAGCAATGCATCGAGCAGGTCCTCGGCGGCGCGGAACGAGGCGTCGATGCGCTCGGCCAGACCGCTAGCCTCGGGGTCCAGTCCGGGATGCTGGCGCAGTGCCGAGGTGAACAGGCGCGCCGCGTTGAGCGGCTGCAGCAGGTCGTGGCTGGCGGCGGCCAGGAAGCGCGTCTTGGAGATGTTCGCCGTTTCCGCCGCGCGCCGCGCCTGCGCGGTGGCGACCAGCGCCTCGGACAGCTCGGCAGTGCGCTGCTCGACGCGCTGCTCCAGCGTCTCGTTCACCTCGATCAGCGCCTGCTCGGCGTGCTTGTACGCGGTGACGTCGGTATAGGTGGTGACGTAGCCGCCGCCGGGCAGCGCGCGGCCGCGCATCTCGATCACCGTGCCGTCCGGGCGCACGCGCTGGAACAGGTGCGCCGAGCCGGCCCGCATGTACTGGATGCGCTTGGCCACGTGCGCCTCGACCTCGCCCGGGCCGCACTCGCCGCGCTCGGCGTTCCAGCGGATCAGCTCGGCCACCGGCACGCCCACGTGCACCATGCCGTCGGGGTAGTCGAACAGTTCCAGGTAGCGCCGGTTCCACGCCACCAGGCGCATCCGCGCGTCGACCACGCTGATCCCCTGCGAAACGTTTTCCAGCGTGGTGGACAACAGCTCGCGGTTGAAGCGCAACTCCTGCGAGGCCTCGTCCAGCAACGCCATCGACTCGGCCAGGTCCAGGCCGCTGCCGGACAGCGCGCTGATCAGGATGCGCCGCGCGTTCGCCGCGCCCACCGCCGAGGCGAGCAGCCGCTCGGTGTACTGGATCAGTGCGCGGTCGGCCGCCTCGCCGGCCAGCAGCGGCTTGCCGCGGCGCTGTCCGTATTCCTCGAACGCGCGCACGCTGCTGCGCTCGCCCACGATGCGCTCGGCGATGGTGCGCAGGTCGGCCACCGCCACGCGGCCGCGCCAGTCGCCGCTGCCGCCGCGGCTGGCCGGATCGGCATCCATGAACATCGCCGCGTGCAGGCGCTCCTCCAGGCTGGGCCGCAGCCGCAGCGAGACGAACACCAGGCAGCCCACGTTGGTCAGCAACGACCAGAACGTGCCGTGCATCACCGGGTCCCAGCCGCTCAGGTGGAACAGCGCCTGCGGGCGCAGCCAGTCCCAGCCGAACGGACCGTGCTGCAGCCAGCCATCCGAGCGGATCAGCGCCGGCAGCAGCAAGGTGTACAGCCACACCGCGAAGCCGCCGGCCAGGCCCACGATCACGCCGCGACGGCTGGCGCCGCGCCAGTACAGCGCGGCGATCAGCGCCGGCGCGAACTGCGCCACCGCGGCGAACGCGAGCAGGCCGGTGGCAGCCAGGTTCTCCGCGTTCGCGGCGGCCCGGTAGTAGGCGTAGGCCATCACCGCCAGCAGGATGATCGCCACCCGGCGCACGCCCAGCACCAGCTGCGACAGGTCGCTGCGCTGCTCCAGCCGCAGCGGGCGGATGCGCAGCAGCGCTGGCATCACCAGGTCGTTGCTGATCATCGTCGACAGCGCCACCGAGGCCACGATCACCATGCCGGTTGCCGCCGAGAAACCGCCGATGAAGGCCAGCAGCGCCATGCCGCGGTCACCGTGCGCCATCGGCAGGGTCAGCACCCAGGCGTCAGCGGCGCCGTCGCGCACCAGCGGCAGGTGTGCGCCGGCCGCCACGATCGGCAGCACCGCCACGCTGACGATGACCAGGTACAGCGGCACCATCCAGCGCGCACGGGTGAGGTCGTCGGTGTCCTCGCATTCGACCATGCCGATCTGGAACTGCCGCGGCAGGCAGAACATCGCGCAGAACGCCAGCATCGTCTGCGCCAGGAAACCCGGCGACAGGCCATGGCTCAGCTGGGCAGCCGGAAGCTGCACGGTATCGGCCAGCCCGGGGCCTTGCCACAGCGCGTAGCCGGCCAGCGCCACGAACGCGAGCAGCTTGATCAGCGACTCCAGCGCAATCGCCAGCATCATGCCGTGGTGGTGTTCGGTGGCGTCGATGCTGCGCGTGCCGAACAGGATCGCGAATACCGCCAGCAGCACCGCGCACCACAGCGCGCTGTCGACGCCGCCGGCGGTCACCATGCCGTGCCTGACCCCGCCCAGCACGCTGTACGACATCGCCACCGCCTTGAACTGCAGCGCGATGTACGGCACCACGGCGACCACCGCGATCACCGCCACCAGCGCGGCCAACCCGTGCGACTTGCCGAAGCGCGCGCCGATGAAGTCGGCGATCGAGGTGATGTTGCGCTGCCTCACCGTCTGCACCAGCCGGCGCAGCAGGCCGAAGCCGAACACGAACAGCAGGATCGGGCCGAGGTAGATCGGCAGGTAGGCCAGGCCGTCGCGTGCGGCGGTGCCGACCGCGCCGTAGAACGTCCACGACGAGCAGTACACCGCCAGCGCCAGGCTGTAGACGATCGGCCGCAGTCGCGGCTGGCGCGGGTACAGCGGCCGACGGTCGCCCGCGTAGGCCACCACGAACAGCAGCCCGACGTACAGCAGCGACACCAGCAGCAGCATCCACCCCTGAATCAAGTCACCTTCTCCCGGCCAGACGATCGACGGGCGCGGCACCATGCGGCCCGTGCTTGTGCCATGGCGGTGCCGGCGGCACCATGCGCGGATGATCGCCGCGCCCGCACCGACACTTGCCAACGTAGCAGAGCACCTGCGCGATGACGAGATTCATGTGTGGCGGCTGGACCACCAGCAGTCGCGCGGGCGGGCACCGCTGCGCGCACTGCTGGCCACCTACCTCGGCATCGCGGCGGAGCAGGTGGTGCTGGCCGAGGGCGAGCACGGTCGCCCCGCGCTCGCCGCCGGGCTGGACCCGACGCTCGGCTTCAACTGGTCGCACAGTGGCGGCCATGCCCTGGTCGCGGTCGGCCGCCATGTCGCGCCGGGGATCGACCTCGAATGCCTGCGCCCACGCCCGCGCGCGCTGCAGCTCGCCCGGCGTTTTTTCTGCGCCGAGGAGGCCGCGGCGCTGGCCGCCTTGCCGGAGGCCGAGCGCGGCGCCGTCTTCCTCGAACTGTGGACCGCCAAGGAGGCGGTGCTGAAGGCGCTGGGGCGCGGCCTCGCGTTCGGCCTGGACCGGCTCAGCGTCGCCAGCGCGGACGGACGGCTGCAGCTGCGGCGGCTGCACGGCGACGACGCCGGCGCCTGGCAGCTGCAGCGGCTGGCGCTCGGGCATGGCCTGATCGCCGCCCTGGCGTGGCGCGGCGGCGAGCGGCGGATCCGCCTCGGCACGCTTGCCAGCGACGACTGATCGGCGCAGTGTTTCCGGTCCATCGACCGGCCCGTGCGCCACCCGCGTGCCACGCCGATCGCCCACCACCAAGAACCGCCCGCCATGACCCTGCTCAGTGTCAACCTCAACAAGATCGCCGTGCTGCGCAATTCGCGCGGCGGCCACGAACCGGATATCTGCCGCGCCGCGCAGACCTGCATCGAGGCCGGCTGTGGCGGCATCACCGTGCACCCGCGCCCGGACCAGCGCCACGTGCGGCCGCAGGACGTGCGCGCACTGGCCGCGATGCTGCGCGGGCGGGTCGAGTACAACATCGAAGGCAACCCGTTTGCCGCCGCCCGCGGCGACTACCCGGGACTGATCGCGCTGGCCCGCGAGGTGCGCCCGACCCAGGTGACCCTGGTGCCGGACAGCGACGGCCAGATCACCTCCGACCACGGCTTCGACCTGCGCCGCGACATCGCGCAGCTGCGCCCGCTGGTCGGCGAACTGTGCGACCTGGGCTGCCGGGTCAGCCTGTTCGTCGACGCCGGCAGCCGGGATTTCGAGCTGGCCGCAGCGATCGGCGCGCAGCGCGTCGAGATCTACACCGGCCCCTACGCCGAGGCCTTCGCCGACGGCCAGCCCGCGGCGGCACTGGCGGCGTGCGCCGACACCGCGCGCCGGGCGCAGCAGGCCGGGCTGGCGGTAAACGCCGGGCACGACCTCAGCCAGGCGAACCTGGGCACCTTCAAGGCGGCGATTCCCGGACTGGCCGAAGTCTCCATCGGCCATGCGCTGATCGGCGAGGCGCTGTACGAAGGACTGGCCAACACCGTGCGCAATTACCTGCAGATCCTGCGCTGAGCGCTGCCCCGCGGCCCGCTCACGCAAACAAAAACCCCCGCACAAGGCGGGGGTCTTCGATGCTGCGTGCTGCCGCGGCAGCGCCCGGTCAGAAGTTCTCGGTGAAACCGATCTTGACCAGGTTGTAGCTCTTCGCATCCGCCAGCACGCGCGCCACGTACTGGTAGGCCACCGCGTCATCCGCGGCGATCTGGATTTCCGGCTGGTTGCTCTGCTGGGCGATCACCGCGAGCTGCGCCTTCAGGCCCAGCTCGTCGACCGGCGTGTCGTTCCAGTACAGCGCACCGGCCTGGTCGATCTTCAGGTGGATCGGATCCAGCGGCGTGGTCGGCGGCGTCGGGTTCGGGTTCGGCTGCGGCAGGTCGACCTGGATCTTGTGCGCCAGCACCGGCGCCGTGATCATGAAGATGATCAAGAGCACCAGCATCACGTCGACCAGCGGCGTGACGTTGATCTCCGACATCGGACCGCTGGTTTTGGTGGAGAAAGACATCTCGTTACCCCTTCGGCGCGTCGGTGGTCATGAAGCCGACATGGACCATGCCCGAATCCTTGGCGTCGCCGATGATCTTCTTCACGATCTTGAACTCGGTGTTCTTGTCCGCACGAATCTGCAGTTCCGGCTGGGGCGACTTCTGCGCATTCACCGCAAACTGCGCCCGCAACTCGGCTTCGGTGACCAGGTGGTCATTGAAGTACAAGCTGCCGTCCTGCTTGACCGCCAGATCCAGAGGCGCCACCGGCAACTCCGCATCCTTGGTCTTTGGATTCGCGATCGGCAGATCGATCGTGATGGAGTGCGACATCAGCGGCGCCGTGATCATGAAGATGATCAGCAAAACCAGCATCACGTCGACCAGCGGCGTGACGTTGATTTCCGACATCGGACCGCCGGAATTGCCACCTAGGCTGACTGCCATGGGTCAATCCCTCACTTCTGGCTTTCGACGCGCGAACCGGTGGCGAAGAAGTCGTGCAGATCGTGCGCGAATTCGTCGAAGCGTGCGTAGACCACGCGGTTCGAGCGGCTGAAGAAGTTGTACGCGAACAGTGCCGGGATCGCGGCGAACAGACCGAAGGCGGTCATGATCAGCGCCTCGCCGACCGGGCCGGCCACCGCGTTCATCGACGCGTTGCCGGAAGCGGCGATGCGGATCAGTGCGTGATAGATACCCCACACGGTACCGAGCAGACCGACGAACGGTGCGGCGGAACCGACCGTGGCGAGCAGGGTCATGCCGCCTTCCAGGCGCATGCTCTCGCGAGCCACGGCCTGACGCAGGGCGCGGTCGATGAACTCGGAACGGCTCAGCGACTCGGCCAGACGTCCGGTGGTGCCGGCCGCCGCTGTGGCCTGCTGGTGGTGGGCGACCGCCGAGGCGGCATCGAGCGCGATCTTGGAGAACGGCTCGCTGCGCGGCTGGGCTTCCAGTTCGCGGATCGCGTCCTGGGTGGAGCCGTTGCCCCAGAAGCCGTCGATGACCTTGTCGGCGCGAGCCTTCACCGTCGCGTTGCGGATGCCGTTGGCGATGATGAAGTACCACGAGAGGAACGACATCACGACCAGGGTCACGAAGACGACCCAGCCGAGCCAGTCGAAGTTCTGGATCAGGTTGTCGAAGCCCATCTGTTTCATGGCTTCGGCGTTGGTATTGCCACCCATGGCCTGTGCGGCACCGGTCGTATCAGGAGTCTGTAGGAACATAACGCTACCCTAGGGAAGTCAAGCGTGAACTGTAACTGTAAACCGGGCGGACCCGGTTACAGCTGGTTGAGATTGAAGTTGACCGGAACGCGTGCGTACCCTTCAACTTTTTGTCCATTTCGAATCGTCGGATTGAAGCGCCAACGACGTGCGGCATCCATGGCAGCACGATCGAGTTCGTGGTAACCGCTGGAGCGGTCGATCTTGATGTCCTTCGGCGAACCATCCACGCCCACCAGGATCATCAGCACGACCGTACCCTCATGCCGCTGACGGATCGCCTGCGGCGGGTACTTCGGCTGAAGACGGCTGTTGTAGCTCAGGTCCGAACTGGCCGTGATATCCGAAGGCGGCGCAGGCGGAGCCGGCGGCGCCGGTGGCGGTGCCGGAGTCGCGTTCGCTGAAACCTCATCCACCGGTGGCGGCGGCGTCGGCGGCGGCGGGGTCGGCGGCGGCTTGATCTGCTGGATGATCTTCGGCGGCGGCTGCTTCGGCGGCTCCGGCGGCGGCGGCGGCGGCGGCGGCGGCGGTGGCGGCGGCTCGATGAAGTTCACCTGGACGATGCGTTCCTTTTCCTTGTGGTTCTGATTCGGTGGCGCCATCGGCGCCACGATCAACAGGAAGGCAAACGCATGCAGCCCGATGGCAACTGCCAATGCCCAGGTGCGTTTCCAACTAAACGGCTCGCGCCCGATTTCTTCGTTACTTGAGGCCATCTGTCACTGTCTGGAGCTGATCAAACCGAAGGAGAACGTTGCCGCAGGGCTTGGCCCCGAAGCCGTCGTCTGATGCCTTGACGGATCCGAAGGGAACATGCCGCTGGGGAGACGCAGGGAAAGGTTTCAACGGTACAACAGCACATGACATTTGTATAGCGCCGCGGGGCGAATCATATGGACGTCCATCCACCCCGCGACCTGCCAGGTGCCTCGGCCGATCACTCGGCGCCGGTCTTTTTCAGCCAGTCCCTTGCCTTCGCCGCCGTCTCCGGATCCTGTGCGGCCTTCTTCATCGCGGCGATCGCCGCCGGCTTGTTCTTCAAGCCACGCTCGGACTCGGCCAGCAGCATGTACGCCGTACCCTTGTGCTGCACGCCCTTGTCGATCGCCTGCTGGACCAGGCCCTTGGCCTGGCTGTACTTGTTCTCGCTCAGCAGCAGGCGTCCTGCGCGCAGCGCGGCCTCACCGTTGCTGGCCAGCGGGACGGCCTTGTTGTAATAGCCGATCGCCTTGTCGATGTTGTTGCCGATCTCGGCGGACTGGCCGAGCAGCACGTAGGTTTCCGCGTCGGGTTTGAGCACGCCCTTGCCGATACCGTCCTCAAGCACCTGCTGGGCCTTGAGCGCGTTCGGCGCAGGATCGGAACTGTCCTGGCCGCTGATCAGGTACAGCTTGGCCAGGTTCACATACTGGGTGTCCTTGCCGAGCTTGCCGGCGGCGCGGGCCTTTTCCAGCATCTGGATCGCTTCGGGGTACTTGTGCGCCTGCATCAGCACGGCGACCGCGTTGTTGAGCACGTTCGGGTCGTCCGGATTGGAACTGAGCTGGCTGGTAGCCAGTGCGGCTGCCTTGTCGTCCTGGCCGGATTCGGCGTAGCTGGCCATCAGGATCTGGTCCCAGGTCGGCTGCGGCTTGTCGGTCAGCGACTTGGCCTTGGTGATGGCGGCGATCGCCTCGGGATATTTGCCGAGCCGATAGTCGGCATTGCCTTCGAGCGCGTACGAATCGGCGGTTTCCTTCTTGCCTTCGGCGCGCCACTTGGCGACCGTGTCCAGCGCGGCCTGGTACTGCTCGTCGGCCAGCTGGAACTGCGCCAGCATGTACATCAACTGGAAGTAGGTGTCATTCGGCATCACGCCAAGCGCCAGCGAGCGCTGCAGCGCGGCGATCGCGCCCTTGGTGTCGCCGTCGTTGTAGTGGAGGCTGGCCATGCCCTGCAGGGCGAGCGCCTGGGCGTACTTGCTCTTGCTGCCGTCGATGATCGGCTGCAGCAGTTGCTCGGCCTTGGCCTTGTCGCCCTCGTTGACCGCATCCAGGCCGTCGTTGAGGTTCTTCTGATCCTTCACGCTGCTCAGGTCGAGCTTCGGCTCAACGCGCGTCGCGTTCGGATACAGCACTTCCTTCTTGGGTTTGGCGTCGTCGCTCTTGCGCGCCAGTGCCGGGCTGCTGGCCACGCCCAGCAGCAGCGCAATGCCGGCCAGCATGGTTAACCCTCGGGCATGCTTCATGGTGATCCTCTAATGTCTGGGCGTGTCGTGATGACGCGGGGGATTGCGGAGCGTAACTCGACCCGGCACGGGATAACAAGTTGCACTGCCGCATCAAAGCCTGTTGAAAATCAATTGCTTGGCGCCGCACCACGCGGCAAGGCGCCCAATGGGCATGCCGCCGGCCGACGCCTGGCGCCGGCCGGCACACCGGCGCGAGCTGTTTCAGATGTCGAGGTTGGCGACCTTCAATGCGTTCGCCTCGATGAAGTCGCGGCGCGGTTCGACCGCCTCGCCCATCAGCATCGAAAACATCTGGTCGGCGGCAAACGCATCCTCGATGCCGACCTGCAGCATGCGCCGCGTGTCCGGGTTCACCGTGGTGTCCCACAGCTGCTCGGGGTTCATCTCGCCCAGGCCCTTGAAGCGCTGGATGCTGCGCCCCTTCTTCGCCTCCTCCAGCAGCCAGCCGCGCGCCTCCAGGAAGCTGAGCACGCCGCGCGAGGCATTGCCGCGACGCACCACGGCATCGGGCTGGATCATGCCGGCGATCTGCTGGCTGATCGCCAGCAGCGGGCGGAACTCGGCGCTGGCGAAGAATGGCTGCGGCAGCAGCCAGGTGTGGCTGAGCCCGTGCTGTTCCTTCACCACCTCGATCGCCGCCGTCTGCTCGCCGTGCGCCGGACGCAGCGACATGCGGTAATGCGGCTTGCCCAGCCCGCTGGCGGCCAGGCGGCGGGTGGCACCATCCAGCCAAGTCTGCATCAGGGTCGCGTCGGACCACAGCGCGGGCGTGATCGGCGGGTGTTCGAGCAAGGCGTTCAGCACGGCGGCATCGAAGCGGTGCGCCAGCTTGGCGATCTGGTCCAGCGCATGCTGGTAACCGCGCAGCAGCTTTTCCAGTGCCTCGCCGGTGATCGGCGGCGCGTCCGGACTGTAGGTCAGCGCGGCGTTGTCCACCGCACTGGAAATCAGATAGTCGTTCAGCGCGGTGTCGTCCTTGATGTACAGCTCCTGCTTGCCCTGCTTCACCTTGTACAGCGGCGGCAGGCCGATGTAGATGTGGCCGCGCTCGATCAGCTCCGGCATCTGCCGGTAGAAGAAGGTCAGCAGCAAGGTGCGGATGTGCGAGCCGTCGACGTCCGCATCGGTCATCAGGATGATGCGGTGGTAGCGCAGCTTGTCCGGGTTGTACTCCTCCTTGCCGATGCCGGTGCCCAGCGCGGTGATCAGGGTGCCGACCTCCGCCGACGCCAGCATGCGATCGAAGCGCGCCTTCTCCACGTTGAGGATCTTGCCCTTGAGCGGCAGCACGGCCTGGGTCTTGCGGTTGCGGCCCTGCTTGGCCGAGCCGCCGGCGGAGTCGCCCTCGACCAGGAACAGTTCGCACAGCGCCGGATCCTTCTCCTGGCAGTCGGCCAGCTTGCCGGGCAGGCCGGCGATGTCCAGCGCACCCTTGCGCCGGGTCATCTCGCGCGCCTTGCGGGCGGCTTCGCGGGCACGGGCGGCGTCGACCACCTTGGAGGCGATCGCCTTGGCTTCGTTCGGATGCTCCAGCAGGAACTCGCCGAGCTTCTCGTTGACGACCTGCTCCACCACCGTCTTGACCTCGGACGAGACCAGCTTGTCCTTGGTCTGCGAGGAGAACTTCGGGTCGGGCACCTTCACCGACAGCACCGCGATCATGCCCTCGCGCATGTCGTCGCCGGACAGCGCGACCTTGGCGGTCTTGGCCAGACCTTCTTTCTCGATGTAGTTCTGCAACGAGCGGGTCAGCGCGGCACGGAAACCGGTGAGGTGGGTGCCGCCGTCGCGCTGCGGGATGTTGTTGGTGAAACAGAACATCGTCTCCTGGTAGGAGTCGGTCCATTGCATCGCCACTTCCACCACGATGCCGTCCTGCTCCGCGCTCAGGCTGATCACGTTCGGATGCAGCGCGGTCTTCAGCTGGGCCAGATGCTGCACGAACGAGCGGATGCCGCCCTGGTAGGCAAACGTGTCCGAGCGCCCTTCGCCGCGGTCGTCCTTCAGCTCGATGGTGACGCCGGAATTGAGGAAGGCCAGCTCGCGCAGGCGCTTGGCCAGGATCTCGTAGTGGAAATCGATGTTGTTGGTGAACGTGGCCGGGCTGGGCAGGAAGCGCACCAGGGTGCCGCGCTTGGTCGACGGACCGACCTCTTTCAGGGGGTACAGCGGCTCGCCGAGCGCGTACTCCTGCAGGTATTCGTGGCCGTCGCGATGGATGGTTAGCCACAGGTGGTCGCTCAGCGCGTTCACCACCGATACGCCCACGCCGTGCAGGCCGCCGGAGACCTTGTACGAATTCGCGTCGAACTTGCCGCCGGCATGCAGTACCGTCATCACCACCTCGGCGGTGGAACGGCCCTCCTCCGGATGGATGTCGACGGGAATGCCGCGGCCGTTGTCGCTGACGCTGACCGAACCGTCGTCGAGGATGGTGACTACCACCTTGTCGCAGTAGCCGGCCAGCGCCTCGTCGATCGCGTTGTCGACGACCTCGAACACCATGTGGTGCAGGCCGGTGCCGTCATCGGTGTCGCCGATGTACATGCCCGGGCGCTTGCGCACCGCTTCCAGGCCCTTGAGGACCTTGATGTTGCTGGAGTCGTAATGCGATTCGTTGTTGGATTCGTTCATGCGTTGACCGTTTCCTGGCGCCAGCGACCCGCCCGACACGGCGCCGTGGATGGCCGGACAGGGTTATGCAATCCTGGGAGATGCAACCTTTTGATTATAGCAGGCGCGCCAGCCTGCCTTGTTCCACGTGGAACACGCAGGCAGGGAGTCCCTGCAGCGCGGCCGGCAGCTCGGTGCCGGTCAGCAGGACTTGGGTGTCGGCCGCCCGCAGCAGCGTCACCACCGCAAGCTGGTGCGCCTGATCCAGTTCGGAGGCGAGATCGTCCAGGCAGACGATGGGCCATTCCCCGCGATGCTCGGCATACAGTTCGGCCTGGGCCAGCAGGCAGGCCAGCGCGGTGAGTTTCTCCTGGCCGCGGGACAGATGCTCACGCAGTGGCGCCTGTTCGAACGTGATCGACCAGTCGGCCCGATGCGCGCCGAGCGTGGTGTGCCCGCGTGCCAGGTCCCTGCCCCGTTGCTCGCGCAGCTGCCGGGCCAGATCCAGCTCGTCCGACCAGCCGCGGCGATAACGCAGCGCGAACGCCCCCAGTTCCGGCAGCAAACCCGCGATGCTGCCCTGCAGCCGCGGGCGCAGCCGATCCAGGTAGGCGCGCCGCTGCCGATCGATTTGATCGGCAGCCTGCGCCAGTTCGGCCTCCCATGGCGCAAACAGCTCGTCGCCGGGGGGCGAGAGGGAACGCAACAGACTGTTGCGCTGTTTCAGCGCCCGCTGGTAGCGGCGCCAGCAGGACAGAAACGCATGTTCCACGTGGAACACACCCCAGTCCAGGTAGCGTCGGCGCTCCTCGGCCGCGCCGGCGATCAGGGCGTGCGACCCTGGCTCGAAGCAGACCACCGCGCATTCGCTCACCAGTTGCCCGAGCGGGACGCCCGAACCATCGAGCTTCGCCTCCCAGCCCGCTCCGGCGCGGCCCAGGCCCAGCCGGCACACCCGCCGGTCGGCATGACACAACTCGGCAAAGATCGACAACTGCGTGGCGCCCCGCTGCAACAGCGCCTCCTTCGCCCCGCTGCGGAAGGAGCGGGCATGTGAAAGCAGGAACGCCGCTTCCAGCACGCTGGTCTTGCCGGCGCCGTTCGCGCCCACGAAAACATTGATAGCCGGACCCAGCACCGCATCGACGTCGGTGAGGCAACGCAGTCCGCGTATCCGAAGCTGCTGCAACCTCACGGGCAAGGCGCCCACAAACGGCAACGCCGGGGTCCCTGCGGGGGGCCCCGGCGTTGCCCTGGCTTGCCGTGCGTGGCGAGCGCCATCGGTCGGCCGTCAGAGCCGCAGCGGCATGATCACGTGGCGGGCATGCTCGTTGTCGTGTTCCTGCACCAGGCAGCTCGACTGCGCGTCGCGCAGGCTGAGCCGGGCCTGTTCGCCGCGCAGCGCCGCCAGCGCATCGAGCAGGTAGCCTACGTTGAAGCCAACCGCCAGATCAGACACGTGGGTGTCGGCCTCGACCTCCTCCACGGCTTCCTCCTGCTCCGGGTTGTGCGCCACGATGCGCAGCTTGCCCGGCGACAATTCCAGCCGCACGCCGCGGTACTTCTCGTTCGACAGGATCGCCGCGCGCTGCAGGGCGCCACGCAGCACTTCCCGATCCAGCGTGGCAGTCTTGTCGGCACCCAGCGGAATCACCGCTTCGTAGTCCGGGAAGCGGCCGTCGATCAGCTTGGAGGTGAACACCACGTCGCCGCGGCGTACGCGCAGGTGGTTGCGACCGAACTCCAGTTCGACCTGGCCGTCACCGCTTTCCAGCAGGCCGATCAGTTCGTTGACGCCCTTGCGTGGAATGATGATCTGCCGGCGCGCGCTGACCGAGCTCTGCAGCTCGGTTTCCTTCATCGCCAGACGGTGGCCGTCGGTAGCCACGCAGCGCAGGGTGTGCTCCTGCAGGTCCAGCAACATGCCGTTCAAGTAGTAGCGCACGTCCTGGTTTGCCATGGCGAACGCGGTGCGCTCCATCAGGTCGCGCAACGCTTCCTCGGGCAGGCTGACCTTTTCGACCAGCTCGATTTCGTCGATCGTGGGAAATTCGCTGGCTGGCAGGGTGGTCAGTGTGAAACGGCTGCGCCCGGCACTGAGCGCCACGCGGTCGCCGTTCAGCTTGAGCTCGATGCGGGCGCCGTCGGGCAGCGCCCGCACGATGTCGAACAGCTTGCGGGCGGGAATGGTGACCTCGCCGTCGACCAGCTTCTCCGCCTCGGTGGTGGCGACCATCTCCACTTCCAGGTCGGTTCCGGTCAGCGACAACTTGCCGTTGCCGACCCGGACCAGCAGGTTGGCCAGCACGGGTAGCGTCTGGCGGCGTTCAACCACACCAACCACCTGCTGCAGCGGCTTGAGCAGAGCTTCTCGTTGGATGCTGAATTGCATGGCTGTGCTTCCCCTATACCTGCTGTTCTGTCTTTAAAAGAAGTTGGTGGTTGTGGTGGTACCGGTGGATAACGTTCACGACCTGTTTTTCTTTTGTCTATCAATGATTTGCAATGATTCTTGATTGTGCCTGAAAGGGCGGCCTGCCGGTGGGCTGTTTGTGGATAACTTCAAGGACCGATCTGTCCACCCATTATCCACAGCTTGGGCCCCCGCTTATCCATAAACTTTGCCGATCGTCGCTCAACCGGTCAGCGTGCGAATCAGTTGCTCCCAGTCTTGGCGCATGCGTGCGTCCGTCTCGATGAACTTGCGGATCGTCTTGCAGGCGTGCATCACGGTCGTGTGGTCGCGCCCGCCGAACGCCTCGCCGATTTCCGGCAGGCTGTGCTCGGTCAGCTCCTTGGACAAGGTCATCGCGATCTGCCGCGGCCGCGCCAGCGAGCGTACGCGGCGTTTGGACAACAGGTCCTGCAGGCGCACGTTGAAGTACTCGGCGGTGATCTTCTGGATGTTCGGGATGGTGACCGCCTGCGCATGTGTGGCCAGCAGGTCGCGCAGGGTTTCCTCGGCGAAGTCGGTGGTGATCGGCTTGCCATAGAAATTCGCCCGTGCCGCCAGCGTGTTCAGCGCGCCCTCCAGGTCGCGCACGTTGGAGCGGATGCGTTTGGCCAGCAGCATCGCCACGTGTTCGTCCACGGCCACCCCCTTCTCGTGCGCCTTGGACAGCAGGATTGCCGCGCGGGTTTCGAAATCCGGTGGCTCGATCGCCACCGACAGGCCCCAGCCCAGCCGCGACTTCAGCCGCGGCTCCAGCTTGTCCACTTCCTTCGGATAGCGGTCGCAGGTGAGGATGATCTGCTGCTTGGACTCGAACAGCGCGTTGAAGGTGTGGAAGAACTCCTCCTGCGTGGTGTCCTTGCCAGCGAAGAACTGGATGTCGTCGATCAGCAGCGCGTCGACCGAGCGGAAGCGCTGCTTGAACTGGTCCATGCTCTTGGCGCGCAAGGCCTCGATCATCGAGCCCACGAATTGCTCCGAGCGCAGGTACAGCACCTTGCAGTCCGGGTTGCGTTCGCGCATCAGGTTGCCGGCAGCATGCATCAGGTGGGTCTTGCCCAGGCCGGTGCCGCCGTACAGCAGCAGCGGGTTGTAGGCCCGGCCCGGATTGGTCGCCACCTGCATGGCGGCGGCCTTGCCGAGCTGGTTGGATTTGCCCTCGACGAAGGTTTCGAAGGTGTAGTGCGGGTCGAGGTTGTGGCTGAACGCGGCGGCCGCCGTCATGGCGACCCGGGGCGCCGCGGCTACCTTCGCCGGCGGTGCCGGCCGGACCGCACTGGAACCGACCTCCAGCCGCACCGGACACGGCTTGCCGGCAAGCTGCAGCAGCATCGCCTCGATCTGTTCCAGGTAGCGCCCGCGCACGGTGTCCAGGGTGTAGGAATTGGGCGCGAACAACTGCAGGCCGTTGGCGTCTTCGCGCGCCTGCAGCGGCATCAGCCAGGTATGCAGGTCTTCGGCGCTCAGCTCGCCTTCGAGGCGCTCAAGGCAGCGCCGCCACAGATCACTCATGGATAGGATCAACCACAGCTTGGGAGCGCTTGCGCGCGGGGTGATGGGGTAGTCTAGCAGCCTCCCACACGCCCCCGGACGCCCACCTATCCACAGCGGTATCCACAGGGTGCCCTCCACCGCCATTTGACAGTGGCGTCATTCACCCCACATACTTTCCAACCTTTTTATCCACATTCCCTTCGGAGCAACCCATGAAGCGGACCTTCCAGCCCAGCAAGCTCAAGCGCGCTCGCACGCACGGTTTCCGTGCCCGTATGGCCACCGCCGACGGCCGCAAAGTCCTCAACGCCCGTCGCGCCAAGGGCCGCAAGCGCCTGATCCCGTAATCGGCGCGAGCGTCATGTCCAGCGCCGGGCTGCCGCGCGAAGCGCGGTTACGTCGGCCGGGTGACTTCGCCGCCTTGCGAAGCAGCAGCGGACGCGCAGGCGGCCGCTGTTTTCATATGCGCTATCGCGACAACGGGCTCGGCCATGCCCGGCTCGGCCTGGCGATCTCCAAGCGCGTCTCCAAGCGCGCGGTCGAGCGCAACCGGATCAAGCGCCTGCTGCGCGAGTCGTTCCGGCGCGTGCGCCACCGGCTGCCGGCGGTCGACATGATGGTGATGGCGCGTGAACAGGCCGCCGGCGTACCCGGGCCGCAGCTGCTGGCCGAACTCGACGGCTTGTGGAAAAAACTGCTGGCCGGCCATGCCGCGACGTCGGGGCCATTGAAGCCCGCGGGCGACACCACCACAATCGAGCGTTGACCTTTTTCCTTCCTGTCTCCGCGGCGTGGACACGTGTCGTGGCGTTACCCGGATCTGCTACGCGATGAATCAAACGCGCACCTTCCTCCTGTTCGCCCTGCTGGCCGTGGCCTACTTCCTGTTCCTCGCCTGGGAGAAGGATTACGCGCCGCCGCCGACCACGGCAACCAGCGCCGTCGGCGCAGCCGCATCTTCGGCGGACGCCGGTGTACCGGGCGCGATCCCGGCCGCCTCCGCGCCAGACTCGGCGGCCACGCCGCCGAGCGCCGGTGACGCGGCTGCCGCCACACCCGCCGCGGCGCAACTGATCACCGTCGAGACCGACGTACTCAAGCTCACCGTGGATACCCGCGGCGGCAGCCTGGTGCACGCCGACCTGCTGGCCTACCCGCAGGCGCCGCGCACGCACAAGGCGCCGAACCCGCCGCCGACCGTGCTGCTGACCAGCGATCCCGAGCGCTATTCGGTGGCGCAGAACGGCTTGGTCAGCAACAGCGACAGTGTGCCGGCCGACCAGCCGAACCACCTGGCGCTGTTCCATGCCGAGAAGAGTGCCTACGCGCTCGCCCCCGGCCAGGACGAGCTGAAGGTCGACCTCACCTGGCAGGACGCCGCCGGCCTCAAGGTCACCAAGACCTACACTTTCAAGCGGGGCAGCTACGTCATCGGCGTCAGCCAGCGCATCGACAACGGCAGCGCCACGCCATGGCAGGGCAACGCCTACCAGCAACTGCTGCGGGTCGAGCCGCCGAAGGCCGGCAACTGGCTGGCGAACTACACCAACCCCGAGACACGCAGCTTCCAGGGTGCCGCCTGGTACACCGGCGAGAAGTTCGAGAAGCTGCCGTTCAAGAATTTTGCCGAACCGAAAGACCAGCTCAACGCCTCGATCAAGGGCGGCTGGGCGGCGATGCTGAAGCTGTACTTCGTCACTGCGTGGATTCCGCCGGCCGACCAGACCGAGCAGTACGTCACCCAGACGATCAACCCGGACAGCGCGCATCCGCGCTACCTGATCCGCACGGTCGGCCCCGCGCTCAGCGTGGCGCCGGGACAGAGCCTGACCAGCCAGTCGCGCCTGTACGTCGGCCCGAACAAGCAGGGCACGATGGACGCGATCGCGCCGGGGCTGGACCTCACCATCGACTACGGCATGTTCAAGATCATCGCCGTGCCGATGCACTGGGTGCTGTCGCAGTTCCACGCGATCAGCAAGAACTGGGGCGTGGCAATCATCCTGCTGGTGCTGCTGATCAAGGGCCTGAGCTGGAAGCTCACCGCCATCCAGTACCGCTCCAGCGCCCGCATGCGCAAGCTGCAGCCGCGCGTGCAGGCGCTGAAGGAGCGCTACGGCGACGACAAGCAGAAGATGCAAGTGGCGATGATGGAGCTGTACAAGAAGGAGAAGGTCAACCCGATGGGCGGCTGCCTGCCGGTGCTGATCACCTTGCCGGTGTTCTACGGCCTGTTCTTCGTGCTCGAGTACAGCCTGGAACTGCGCCATGCGCCGTTCCTGTGGATTCCCGACCTGAGCGCGCCCGATCCGTTCTACATCCTGCCGATCATCTACGCACTGGTGATGCTGGGCACGCAGTGGCTGAACCCGGTGGCCGCGGGCATGGACCCGACCCAGGCGAAGATGATGAAGGTGATGCCGCTGCTGTTCACCGTGATGTTCGCGTTCTTCCCTGCCGGCCTGTGCCTGTACTACGCCGTCAACGGCATCGTCGGCCTCGGCCAGCAATGGTGGATCACCCACCATGTCGACCGCGAGGACGCGGCCAGGGCCCAGGCCGCCTGATGAGTGACGCTGGCGCTCATCCCTGATCGCCAGGATCGAGTGAGCGGCCATCCGTGGCCGCACTTCCAGTAAAAACGGCCGCGCCGGACAACCGCCGCGGCTGTCTTCGTTTAACCTGCCACGCATGAGCCAGAGCACCGACACCATCGCCGCCATCGCCAGCGCACCGGGCGCCGCCGGCGTGGGCGTGCTGCGCGTGTCGGGGCCCGCCGCGTCGGCGATCGCGCAAGCCCTGCTCGGCCGGCCGCCGCAACCGCGCCACGCCCACTTCGCCGCGTTCCGCGACGGTGCCGGCGAGTTGATCGACCGCGGCCTGCTGCTGCATTTCCCCGCCCCGGCCTCGTATACCGGCGAACACGTGCTGGAATTGCAGGGCCATGGCAGCGCCGTGCTGCTCGACGCGCTGCTGCGCCGCGTCTGCGAACTCGGCGCGCGGCTGGCGCGCCCCGGCGAGTTCACCGAGCGCGCGTTCCTGAACGGCAAGCTCGACCTGGCCCAGGCCGAAGCCGTCGCCGACCTGATCGCCGCCCGCTCGCAGGCCGGCGCGCGCGCGGCGCTGCAGTCGATGGAAGGCGTGTTCTCGCGCAAGGTCGACGCGCTGCTGCAGTCGCTGATCGCGCTGCGCGTACATATCGAGGCGGCGATCGACTTCCCCGAGGAGGAAATCGACTTTCTCGCCGACCCCGCGATCACCGCGCAACTGGAAAACCTGCGCGCCGAACTGGCCGACCTGCTGCGCGAGGCGCAGCGCGGCCTGCGCCTGAACGACGGCCTCAAGGTCGCCATCGTCGGCCGCCCCAACGCCGGCAAGTCCAGCCTGCTCAACGCACTGGCCGGCAGCGCGCGCGCCATCGTCACCCCGATTCCCGGCACCACCCGCGACGTGCTGCGCGAAGCCCTGAGCCTGGATGGCGTTGCGCTGGAACTGGCCGACACCGCCGGCCTGCGCGAGACGGAAGACGAAGTCGAGCGCGAAGGCGTGCGCCGCGCCCACGGCGAACTGCAACGCGCCGATGTCGCCCTGCTGGTGACCACCGCTGCCGACTACGCCGCCGACCTGGCCTTCTTCGACGCCCTGCCCGCCGGCGTCGAACGCATCGTGCTGATCAACAAGATCGACCTCGACCAGGCTCCCGCCCGCCACAGCCAGTGCGAAGGCATGCACTGGCTGTGGGCCTCGGCGAAAACCGGCGCCGGCCTCGACGCCCTGCGCGAGCACCTCAAGCGGCTGGCCGGCGCCGGCAGCGGCGAAGGCGCCTTCAGCGCGCGTCGTCGTCACGTGCTGGCGCTGCAGCAGGTCGGTGCGTTTCTCGATCGCACCGCCGCCATCCTCACCGGCAGCCGCGCCGGCGAACTCGCCGCCGAGGAACTGCGCCAGGCCCAGCACGCGCTCGGTGAAATCACCGGCAGCTACAGCAGCGATGATTTGCTCGGCGCGATCTTCGGCTCGTTCTGCATCGGCAAGTGATTCAGCCGGCCTGCTGCGCGAGAAAAGCATCCAGTTCCTGCGGCCCCGGCATGCCGCCCTGCGCGCCCAGCCGAGTCACCGACAGCGCAGCGGCAGCGCAGGCCTTGCGCACGGCCCTGCCCAGGCCTTCGTGCAGGAACACCGCCAGCGCGGCGTTGAAGGTGTCGCCGGCGCCGGTGCTGTCGACCACGTGGACCTTGAAGCCGGACTGGTGCAGCGGTTCGCCCTGTTCGCGGTACCAGGCGCCTTCGCCGCCGCGGGTGAGCACCACCGGACAGGGCGCGCGTTGCATCAACGTGCGGAAGTCTTCGTCGGGATCGGCGCCGAGCAGGATCGCCAGTTCGTGCTGGTTCGGAGTGACGTAGCGGGCGAGTTGCAGCCAGTCGGTGGGCAGCTTTTGCGCGGGCGCGGGGTTGAGGATCACCGGCACGCCGAGGCGGTGGCCCAGGCGCACGGTGGCTTCGACGGTGTCCAGCGGGATTTCCATCTGTACCAGCACGGCGTTGGCGCGCTCGATCAGCGCGTGTGCGTTGTCCACCTGCGCGGGGGTGACACGGGCGTTGGCACCCGGCACCACGATGATCTGGTTTTCCCCGCCGGCAACGGTGATCGAGGCGGTGCCGCTGGCGCTGTCGGCGAGGCGCGCGACGTGGTCCAGGTGGACGCCTTCGGTGGCGAGGCCGGCGCGCAATTGCTGGCCGAAGGCGTCATCACCGAGCGCACCGACCAGCGCCACCTCGGCGCCCAGTCGCGCCGCGGCCACCGCCTGGTTGGCACCCTTGCCGCCGGGCATGGTGAGGAAGCGCTCGCCGAGGATGGTCTCGCCCGGCCCGACGAAGCGCGGCGCCTGGGTGACCAGATCCATGTTGATGCTGCCGACGACGACGATGCGGCTCATGTGTGCTCCCGGGCGGGTGGGCTTTCAGGACGTATCCGAAAGCTTATCCGTTGGCGTGGCGAGCCGGGTGCGACGGGAACCCCGCGAGCGGGCTCCGGCAAGGGCGTTTTCCGGGAATCAGGGCGAGGGAGCCTGGCCGAAGCCGGTGTCGCCGCCGGGCAGTAGGGCCGGTGCAGGGCCGGCCACGGCGAGCAGGGACTGCGCGTAGCTGTCCTCGATGCTGACGGTGGAGACCTCGTCCCAGGCGAAGAACGAGGGTTCGCGCATCCACTCCGCGTCGGGGCTCAGCTCCTGCATGTTGAAGCCGTCTTCCTCGACGTCGATCAGGCGGCCGATGTAGCAGACCTCGGACTCGTCCTCGCTGTCCACGTGCACGCCGATCACCGGCGCCTGCGCACCGGCAGCTTGGATGACCTCGCGGATATTGTCCAGCGGGAAGCCGCGCGGCATCCGCGGCAGGATCTGCTTCAGCGCCAGCGCCTTCTCGAAGAACACGTGGTGCTTGTCCGGTGCCTCCAGCTCGCTGACGTCGCGGTGGCGCATCACGTACATGCCGTCGTAGGTGACGCCGTCGCCGACCACCCAGAGCAGGAAGAACTCGCGTCCCACGCCGCCCACGTAGCCGCAGAAGCTGCCGTGTTCAAGCTCCTCGCGCCACAACCGCACCAGCGTCTGTTTCTGTTGCGCCTCGCGCAACTGGGCGCGCTGGCCGGTGTTTTTCAGTTCAATAATGTTGCTCACGGCGCCTATTTTAGCAGATGGGGGTAACCGGCTTGTTCAGAGGATGTAGCGGCTGAGATCCTCGTTCCGGGCCAGGCTTCCAAGGTTTTTGTCTACATGTTCGGCGTCGATAAGGTATTTTTCACCGGACTTGTCCGCCGCCTCGAAGGAAATCTTTTCCAGCAGGCGCTCCATCACGGTGTGCAGCCGACGGGCGCCGATGTTCTCGGTGCGCTCGTTCACCTGGAACGCCACCTCGGCCAGCCGGTCGACGCCGGAGTCGGTGAACTCGATGCTGACGCCTTCGGTGCCGAGCAGGGCCACGTACTGCTTGGTCAACGCGTTCTGCGGCTCGCGCAGGATTCGCTTGAAGTCGTCCACGCTGAGTGCGGACAGTTCAACCCGGATCGGCAACCGCCCCTGCAGCTCGGGGATCAGGTCGGACGGCTTGGCCAGCGAGAACGCGCCGGAGGCGATGAACAGCATGTGGTCGGTCTTGATCGGGCCGTACTTGGTCGACACGGTGGAGCCCTCCACCAGCGGCAGCAGGTCGCGCTGCACGCCTTCGCGGCTGACCCCGGCGTGGCCGTGGTCGCCGCGCTGGGCGACCTTGTCGATCTCGTCGATGAAGACGATGCCGTTCTGCTCGGCAGCTTCCATCGCCTGGGCGCGGATTTCCTCGTCGTTGAGCAGCTTGCCGGCCTCCTCGTCGATCAGCAGCGGGCGCGCCAGCTTGATCGCCAGCTTGCGGTTCTGTGTCTTGGCCCCGCCCAGGTTCTGGAACATCTGGCGTAGCTGCGCGCCCATCTCCTCCATGCCCGGCGGCGACATGATCTCCACGCCCACGTTCATGGCGAAATCCAGCTCGATCTCGCGCTCGTCGAGCGCTCCTTCACGCAGTTGCTTGCGCAGCTTCTGGCGGGTGTCGCTGTCGATGGCGGGAGCGGCCGGTGCGTCGTGGCTCCAGTCGGTCGGCGGGGCCTGCCGGCGCGGCAGCAGTGCGTCCAGGATGCGGTCTTCGGCGCGATCCTCGGCCTGTGAACGCACGCGCTTGATCGCCTGCTCGCGGGTCAGCTTGTAGGCACCATCGGCCAGATCGCGGATGATCGATTCGACATCCTTGCCGACATAGCCCACCTCGGTGAACTTGGTCGCCTCGACCTTCACGAACGGCGCATTGGCCAGCGTGGCCAGCCGCCGCGCGATCTCGGTCTTGCCGACGCCGGTGGGCCCGATCATCAGGATGTTCTTCGGCGTGATCTCGTTGCGCATCTCGGCCGGCAGCTGCATGCGCCGCCAGCGGCTGCGCAGCGCCACCGCCACTGCGCGCTTGGCGTCGTGCTGGCCGATGATGTAGCGGTCGAGTTCGTTGACGATTTCGCGGGGAGTGAGTTCGGACATGGGCTTCGCCGGGATTCGGGAGACGAGATTCGGTATGCGGAAGATCAGCGGGTGGCGCATGGGAGTGGGGGCGGGTTTTTGCGAATCCCGAATCCCCCATCCCGAATCACAGCTCTTCGATCGACACGTTGTGGTTGGTGTAGATGCAGATGTCGCCGGCGATCTTCAGCGCCTTCTCGACGATGGTGCGCGCATCCAGTTCGGTGTTTTCGAGCAGGGCCATCGCCGCGGACTGCGCGAACGGCCCGCCGGAGCCGATCGCGATC
This sequence comes from Rhodanobacter sp. OR87, assembly GCF_000473345.1. Taxonomy (NCBI): domain Bacteria; kingdom Pseudomonadati; phylum Pseudomonadota; class Gammaproteobacteria; order Lysobacterales; family Rhodanobacteraceae; genus Rhodanobacter; species Rhodanobacter sp. OR87. Next base: position 31,056 of record NZ_AXBJ01000011.1, on the reverse strand, counting down.
AGGCCGTGTTCGGGTTCCACCACGTCGCCGTTGCCGGAGATCAGCAGCGAGGCCTCCTTGTCCGCCACGGCGAGCATCGCCTCGAGCCGGCCGAAGCGGCGGTCGGTGCGCCATTCCTTGGCCATCTCCACCGCGGCGCGGGTGAGGTTGCTGTTGTGCTTCTCGAGCTTCTGTTCGAACAGCTCGAACAGCGTGAACGCATCGGCGGTGGCGCCGGCGAAGCCGGCCACCACGTCGCCCGCCTTGCCCAGCCGGCGGACCTTGCGCGCATTGCCCTTCATCACCGTGTTGCCCAGCGTGACCTGGCCGTCGCTGCCGATCACGACGCGGCCTTCGCGGCGCACGCAGACGATGGTGGTGGCGTGAAACGATTCCATGGTGGTGTCTTGCTCCGGGGAGGAGCTGACTAGATAAGGATCGGCCCCGCCGATTGCAAGCGATGCGCCCGGCTTCAGCGCTGCAGGGCGTGCACGAATGGCGCCGCCGCCGCGGCGACCTGGACCGGGGTGAGGCCGGCCACGCACAGTGCCTCGTCGTGCTGGCCGCGCGGGCGATAACGCGTCAGGTTGTCCCGCGTGAACAAGCCCAGCGTGGGCACGCCGGCGGCGCAGGCCAGATGCATCACCCCGCAGTCGGCGCTGATGTAGCCGTCGCACTGCGCAAGCACCGCCGCCATCCGGCGCACGTTGCTGGAGTAGAAGGCGGGGAAGCGCGATTGCAGTTGCGACTGGCCGTGCGCCGGAAGCATTTCGATGAAGCACAGCTCCGGGTGGGCTGTCGTCAGCGCGTCGACCAGGGCCAGCCACCACTCGCTGCAAAGACGCTTGCTGCCGGTGGCATTGGGGAACAGCGCGATCACCCGGTGGTTGCCGTCCGGCTCGTGGCCAAGCAGGTCGAGCAGCAGCGCGCGGCCGCTCGCCCGCTCCTCTGCGCCCAGATGGATTCGCAGCGGCGGCCAGCTTTCTTCCTGTTCCGGGAAGGACAATCCCATCGCGCAGCGCAGCGCGTATACGCCATCCAGCGAAAAGTGGTCGGGTGCGTGAGCCAGCGCGGTTTTCCAGGCCGACCCGCCCTCACGCAATTCGCGCTTGCTGCCCGGCAGGCCGAGCAGATGGCGGGCGCCGCTCAGGAAGAGCAGCAGGCGACCGGAGCGCGAACCGCGGGTGCCGTCGATCGCCAGGTCGTAACGGGCGCGTCGCAGACGCAGCAGGGTGCGCAACAGCCGCAGCGGATGGTGGCCTGGCCGGCGGGTCAGTTGAAAGATGTGGCGAACCTGGCGAAATCCGGCGAACACCTCGTCGGCCGCTTCGCAGCCGGTGACCAGGTCGATCTCGGCACCGGGATAGCGCCGTTCCAGCTCGCTCAGCAGCGGAGTCAGCAGCAGCGCGTTGCCAAGCCGATGGTTGGGGCGCAGCAGCAGGATGCGGAAGACGTCGCGTCGCGGCAGCTCTCCCACCCCAAGCAGATGCCGGTGTGTCGGCCACGCGTCGCGCCCGACCACCGTGGGTGCGATGGCGGCAAGTGGCGTTTCCGAGGGGGTCACTGGCTGGCGCCTGGCAAGAAGTGTCGTGTTGCCATTGTGGCCATGGGAATCTTTCTGCGGGCTTTTGCGGCGGTTCGCCCGATGGCGGTCATTTGCGCCGCGCGCGCGGGTGCGCGGCGTCGTAGACCCGCGCCAGGTGCTGGAAGTCCAGGTGGGTGTAGATCTGGGTGGTGGCGATGTCGGCATGGCCGAGCAGCTCCTGCACCGCGCGCAGGTCGCCGGAGGATTCCAGCATGTGGCTGGCGAAAGTATGCCGCAGCAGGTGCGGGTGGATGTGCTTCGGAATGCCTTGCTGCAACGCCAGCTTGCTCATGCGCAGTTGTATCGTGCGCGGGTTGATCGGCGCGCCGCCGCGACCGCGGAAGATCGGGCTGTCCGCCGGCATGCCTTCCTCCGCGCCCAGCGCGCGCAGCGCGGCGAGGGCGTGGCGGCCGACCGGCACGATGCGGGTCTTGCTGCCCTTGCCGAGCACGCGCACTTCGCCCTCGTCGAGGTTGAGGTCGAGCCAGCGCAGGCCGCACAGCTCGGACAGGCGCAGGCCGCTGGAGTAGAACAGCTCCAGCATCGCGCGGTCGCGCACCGCCAACCTGCCGCCGCTGTCGGTCTCCACCAGCGCGGCGGCCTCGTCGACGTCGAGCACCTGCGGCAGCTTGCGGCGTACCTTGGGGCCGCGCACGCCGAGCAGCGGATCACTGGCCAGTTGGCCCTCGCGGCTGAGCTGGCGGAACAGGCTGCGGCAGGACGACAGCAGGCGCTGCAGGCTCTTCGGCGCCAGCCCGGTGCGATGCTCGCCGGCCACGAACGTGCGCATCCGGTTCGCGTCCAGCGCGTCGAACGCCTCCAGTCGCTGCTCGTGCATGAAGCGCAGCAGCTTGGCCAGATCGCGGCGGTAGCCGGCGACCGTGTGCGGCGAGGCATGGCGCTCGCCGGCGAGGCGGGCGAGCCATTGCTCGACCTGTTCGGCGGGCGTCATCGCCGGCTCAGGAGATATCCCGCGAGCGGGCCAGCGCGGCAGTGATGGTGGCCGAGATCATCTTCAGGAACAGCGTGCCCATGCCGGGCTGGAAGCGGTCCGGGTTGGTGCTGCCGATCGCCAGGATGCCGCAGTCGCCCAGGCGCATCATCGCGACCGAGCGGATCTGCCCGGCGTCGACGCCGAACAGGCGCTCGAGCTTCTCGGCGGACAGGCGGCCGGAGACCGGCTCGCCCTTGTGCAGGAATTCGCCGAACTCCGGCAGCGCGGCGGCGCCGCCGGGGATCTGCTGCAGCCATTCCGCACGCGGCAGCCGCGGCTCGTCGCCGAACAGCAGCAGGCGCACCTGCTCGGTATGGAAATCCGCGCTGAGCTTGGCGATCACCGTGCGCGCGGTCACCTCCATCGTGTTCGCGCGCAGCAGCGCCACGGTGAGCGCGTGCACGCGCTCCATCAGCTTCTCGTTCTCGGCGGCGATCGCGACCAGCTCGGCCAGCTGGCGTTCGAGTTCCGCGTTCTTGTCGCGCAGGCTCTGCAGCTGGTACACCGCCAGCGAGGACACCGCGCCGCCCCGCTCGCGCGGCGGCATGGTCAGCTTGGCGGCCAGCTCCGGGTATTCGCTGAGGAACTCCGGATGGCGCTTCAGGTAGGCGGCGACCACGCGGGCCTGGGTGGCGTCGTCGAGCAGGGTGGCAGTCATGCGCGAAAATCCTCGAACCGTTGCGCGGTGCGCGAAGAAGGCGCGCCGTCCGGCCGGAGTGTGCGATGGACGCGGGCGCGCTTCAACCGCCGCGTCAGGCGCTGGTGGCCGGAACCGGCCATTCGCCCTCGAACGCGAACGCGGCCGGGCCGGTCATCCACAAGGTGTGGCCGGGGCCGGCCCAGTCGATGCGCAGCGTGCCGCCGGGCAACTCGACCGCCACCGTGGCGTCGACCTCGCCGCGCCGGCGCAGCACCGCCATCGCGGCGCAGGCGCCGGTGCCGCAGGCCAGGGTCCAGCCGGCGCCGCGTTCGTGCACGCGCAGGCGCAGATGGCGGCGGTCCAGCCGCTGCACGAAGCCGGCGTTGGCGCCCTGGGCGAAGCGTGGGTGGCTGGTCAGCAGCGGGCCCAGCCGCGCCAGCACGGGGTCGGCGAGGTCGTCCACCGTGACCACCGCATGCGGGTTGCCCATCGACACCGCGCCGATGTCCAGTGTCTCGCCGGCCGCGTCGATCGCATAACGATCGGCTGCGGCGTCGGCCGCGAACGAGATCCGCGCCGGCTCGAACACCGGCTCGCCCATGTCCACGGCGACTTCGTGCGCGTCGAGCAGGCGCACCGTCACCGGACCGGACGGACTCTCGATCGCCACGTCCTTGCCGATCGCCAGCGCGCCGGCGCGGTGCAGCCACGCCGCCACGCAGCGCACGCCGTTGCCGCACTGGCCGGACGGCGAGCCGTCGGCGTTCCAGATGCCGTAGTAGAACGCGCCGTCCGGGCTGCGTGCCGGCTCCACGCTGAGCAGCTGGTCGAAGCCCACGCCGGTATGGCGGTCGGCCAGCGCGCGGATCTGCGCCGCATCCAGCGGAAACGCGCGTTGCCGACAATCCAGCACGACGAAGTCGTTGCCGATGCCGTGCATCTTCGAGAAACGCAGCTGCATGGGCGGCTGCGGCTCAGTGCTGGCCGGGCGCCGGTTCGTCGACGCTGGCCGGCAGCGCGGGCGCGGCCGGTTGTACCGTGGTCGACGCGGCGGCGGGCTGGCTCGGCAGCACCAGCGGTCCCTTGTTGCCGCAGCCGGCGAGCGTGGCGAGGGCGAGGCAGAGCGGCAGCAGCAAGAAGGATCGGCGCATGGTCGGGATTCCTGGGGACGGGTGCAGTATAGCGAGCCGCGCCGGCTCGGCCGCGGCATCGCCGCTATGATGCGCGCACGAATCGCACGACGCGGGGACGAGGTGACGACGATGGACTGGAGTGCGCTGCTGCGCATGCCGATGACCGTGCTGCTGGTGCTGGCGGCGGTGTTTGCATTGATCACCCTGGTGCAGCTGGTGGCCCTGCGCCAGCGCCTGCACGGCGGCCGGCATCTGGCCGCCAGCTGGCGTGCGCTGCTGTGCGTGGGCGCCTTCGCACTGACCCTGCTGCTGGCCGGTGCCGGCTGTGCGCTGCGCGGCTACCGGCTGCTTGGCGAGGAGGCGCCGGTGGTCGAGATCGACGCGCACATCCTGTCGCCGCAGCGCTGGGTGCTGACCCTCAGCTGGCCCGACGGCAGCACGCGCCGGCTGCAGCTGGCCGGCGACGCCTGGCGCGTCGAGGCGATCGTGCTGAAGTGGAAGCTGCCCGCGCTGCTGGCCGGCGTGCCGCCGCTGTACCGGCTCGACCGGCTGTCCGGCCGCTACGACGATCCCGTGCAGGAGGCCCAGGCGCCGCGCACGGTGATCGGCTTCGACGAAGCCGGCGCGTTCGACCTGCTCAACCTGAAAAAGCAGTACCCGCGCTGGGTGCCGGAAATCGATACCGTCTACGGCAGCGGTGCGTTCCTGCCGCTGGTCGATGGCGGGCATTACGCGGTGAGCCTGATGCGCACCGGCGCGCTGGTGGCGCGGCCGGATGCCGCGACCGCGGAGAAAATCAGCCACCCGCTGGGGGGCTGAGGTAAGCCGACAGCGCCGGGCCCTGGCGCAGTTGCGCCCATTCGAGCTTCAGCCAGGGCGTGAAGCGCTCCGGGCAGCGGGCGATCTCGCGATCGAGTGCGGCCGGCGCGACGAAGCGCCAGGCCTCGACTTCCGTGGCATTGGCGCGCACCGGCTGCGTGCAGGTGCCGGCGTAGACCCAGCACAGTTCGTGTTCGGCGCCGAGGTTGCGGTAATCGGCCTGGTATTCGAACTTGAACAGGTAACGCAGCGGGCAGCGCATGCCCAGCTCCTGCTGCAGGCGTCGTTCGGTGGCCTGCTCCATGCTTTCTCCCTGGCGCGGGTGGCTGCAGCAGCTGTTGGCCCAGTAACCGGGCCACAGCCGCTTGCTGCGGCTGCGCTGCTGCAGCAGCAACTCGCCGTGCCCGTTGAAGATGAACAGCGAGAAGGCGCGATGGCGCTGGCCGCGGCCATCGTGGGCGGCCGCCTTGCTGGCGTAGCCGACCGCGCGATCGTCGGCGTCGACCAGGATCAGCCGCTCGGCTTCGGAGGAGACCGTGGGGTGGCGTGGCGTCGCGTCAGCCAAAGGACACCTCCAGCGCCTGGTAGCCGGCGTCGCGCATCGCCCGGACCACGCGCGCGCCGCCGTCGGGGCACAGCGCGATCACCGCGCCGCCACCGCCGCCGCCGGTCAACTTGGCGCCCAGCGCGCCGTGCTCGCGTGCGAGCTGGACCAGTTCCTCGATCTCGCGGCTGGACACCTGCAGCGCGTTCAACTGACCCTGGCAGATGTTCATCAGTTCGCCGAGTTCGCCCAGGTCGTGGGCTTGCAGCGCGTCGAGCGCGTGCCGGGTCAGCACGTCGATTTCGTCGAAGATGCGTTCGTATCGCGCCGGATGCTGCCGCCACGCCTGACGCACGCGCGCCACCATCCTGGCGGTCAGGCTCTCGCTGCCGCTCAGGCCGATCACCAGCGGCAGCGGCTGTTTCAGCGCAAGCGGGCGGATCGTCGCCGGCTCGCCGCGCCGGTACAGCAGCGCCTCGCCGTGGGTGGCGACCGTGTTGTCGATGCCCGAGGGCGTGCCGTGGGCGATCGTCTCGCATTCGAAGGCGAGCGCGCAGACGCTGGCGTCGTCGAGGCCCAGCGCGCAGTGCCGGTCGAGTGCGCGGATCACCGCCACCGCCAGCGCCGCCGAGCCGCCCAGGCCCATCGCCCGGGGCATCTCCGGCGCCACCTGGATGCGCAGCGCGCGCCGGTCCAGGCCGAGACGCTCCAGCAGCAGCGTCAGGGACTGCAGGAAGGAACCCGGGTGCGCCGGCTGCTGCGGCAGGCGTTGCTCGATGCCCCAGCGCGGGATCAGCAGCGTGGTGCCGTCGTGGGCGTCCTCCACGCGCGCGCGGATCGCCAGCGGCAACGGCGCGGCGATCGCGTGGCGGCCGTATACCACGGCGTGTTCGCCGAGCAGGATCACCTTGCCGTGGCCGGCCGCCCATTCCTGCGTGCCGGCCCGCGGGTGGCCGCTGGCAGCTTGCCCCGGCGCCGCCTGCCCGCCCAGCTCGGCCACGATCAGTTGCGCCTTCCACAGCTTGATCTCGCCGTCGGCCAGCAGGCGTTCCACCACCTGCTCGAACATCGGCGGCGTGGCGCCGGCCGCCAGCGCCACGCTGCGCGCGTGCAGGGTCATGTGGCCTTGCTGGATGCCGTCGGTGACCAGCGCCCGCAAGGCGGAGAAGTTCTGCGCCAGGCCGACGGCGGCCATCACCTCGGCGAGCTCGCGCGCACCGGGCGAACCCAGCAGGCGATGGTTGATCGCCACCATCGGGTTGGCCTGCAGCGAACCGCCCACGGTGCCGACCTTGAGCGGCAGTTCGATGCTGCCGACCAGGTCGCCCTGCGCGTTGCGCGACCAGCGGGTCAGCGCGCGGTAGCCCTGGCCGCGCGCGGCGTAGGCGTGCACCGCCGCCTCCAGCGCGCGCCAGTCGTTGCCGGTGGCCAGCGCCACCGCGTCCACGCCGTTCATGACGCCCTTGTTGTGGGTCGCGGCGCGATACGGGTCGACCAGGGCCAGGTCGTTGGCCAGGATGATGCCGTCGCGCACCTGCCCGCCGTCGTGGCCCTTGCCGGCCAGCGCATGCGCCGGGATCACCGCGCTGGCGCGCACCAGCGCGCGGTCGGTCAGGTTGGACAGGATGCGCAGGCAGGCCTTGCCGCCGATGATCGCCTCGGCCAACGGGGCCACGCCCTCGCACATCGTGTTGACCAGGTTGGCGCCCATCGCGTCGCAGGTGTCGACCAGCAGGTGCAGCACCAGCATGTCGGGGCCGCCGTCCGGCGCGGCGTGGATCAGCACCTCGACGTCCGCCACGCCGCCGCCGCGTGCGACCATGTTCGGGTGCAGGCTGTTGGCCAGGTTGATGATCTCGTCGCGCCGCTGCAGCAAGGCCGTGCGCGCCTTGCCCGAGTGGGCCAGGCCGGTCAGCTGGACCTGGCCGATCAGCAGGGGCCGGTCGCTCGCGGTGGTGAAGCCGCCGCAGCCGCGCACCAGTTTGGCGGCGGCGCTCAGCGCGGCCACGATCGACGGCTCCTCGACCACCAGCGGCACCACGTAGTCCTTGCCGTTGATCAGGAAATTCAGGCCCAGCCCGACCGGCAGCCCCATCACGCCGATGACGTTCTCGATCATCTTGTCGGCCTGCGCCGGCTCCAGCCGCTGCGCACCGCTGGTCAGCGCGCGGTGGTCGGCCTGCGTCAGCAGCCCGCGGCTGCGCAGCAGCTGCAGCCGCTCGGTCACCGCCAGCCGATGGAAGCCGGGCAGGCGGGCGGGATGCTCGGGCGCACTCGCCGCGCGATCGCACGGCGTGTCGTCGGCCGGGGTTGCGGCAGGCGAGTCGGCCTGGCCGGTTGCGGGTAACGAGTCCACGTGGGTTTTCCTGGATAGGTCGGACGGATCAGTGCGCCTGCACGCTGGCGGCGGCGGCCGGGTGCAGGTCGAGCACGGGAAAGCCGGCGGCGCTGGCGGCCCGCCGGAAGGCTTGCAGGCGCGCAGCGTCGGTGGCCAGCGCGATGCCGATGTCGCCGCCGCCGGCGCCGCAGGTCTTGTAGGCAACCCCCAGGCGCGCCGCCAGCGCGGCCAGCGCGCGGTGCTCGGGGCTGAAAATGTCCAGGCCGCTGGCCGCGCCCAGTCGCTCCAGCGCCTGGGCGCAAGCGGCGACCGCCTCGAGCAGCGCGGCGGCGCTGGCTGCGCCGGCGGCGGCCGTGGCGCAGTCGCCGAGCTCGCGCATCGCCGCGGCGTGGCGCGCCGGCGCCTGCGCGCGCCAGGCGGCCAGCCGCTGCAGGAAGAGTCCGGTCGAGGCCGGCCGGCCGGTCCACACGCAGCACCACGCCAGCCCTTGCGGCCATGTCGCCGGCGCGATCCGCGGCTGCCCGTCGTGCAGCCGGTAGAGCAGCAGGCCGCCGGTCAGGCTGGCGGCGACGTCCAATCCGCTGCCGTAGCCATCCTGCGCCCGGCGGTGTGCCGCGAGCAGCGTGTCGAGGGACGGCACGCCGCGCCGGCCCAGCGTGCCGATCGCGCTGGCCAGCGCCACCGTCAGCGCCGCGCTGGAACCCAGGCCGAGCTTGCGCCGGCCATCGCTGCCGGCATGGAACGCGCGGGTGTCCAGGCTGGCGCGGAACGGCGGCGGCCGGTCCTCCGCGCCGAGCGTTTCCAGGATGGCGCCGACCAGCCGCAGCGGTGCGCTCGCCGCCGCATCCAGCGCCGGCCAGGCGATCCGCCCGGCCGCATCCAGCCGGCCGTGCGCGGCATCGATGCCGAGCCCGGGCGCCGTGATCTCGTAATCGCTGCCGTCGGTGTCTTCCAGCGTCACGCGTGCCTGCCGGTCGATCGCCAGGACCAGCGCGGGGGCGCCCTCCAGCACCGCGTACTCGCCGGCGATCACCAGCTTGCCCGGCGCCGTAGCCAGCACGCGCATCAGGGCGCCTCGCTGTCGTCGAGCCGCCGCGCACCTTCGCCCAGGCGGCTGCTCAGCACCTGGGCGACGCCGGGCAACTCGGCCAGCGCGGCGGCGACCCGGGGCGCCGCGTCCGGCGTGCAGACGGCCTTCACCTGGGCGCCGGCATCGACCGTGAAGAAGACCTGCTCGCCCGCGTCCTCGCGCAAGGCGCGAATGCGCTGCATGCAGTCGACGGTGGCGCCATTCCAGTACAGCAGCGGCGGCCGGCTGGACTGCATCACTGCATGCATCTTCAGGCAGTTGTGTTCGCTCAGCTCGGCCAGCGCGGCAAAGTCGCGCGCCTGCACCGCGCGCTGCGCGGCCGCCAGGTCCGTCGCCGCGCTGTCCACCCACGCCGGGTAGAACGGCGACGTGCGGCGGCTGCGCTCCATGCCGGCGCCCGAGCCGACGTGCTTGCGGCGGTCCGAGGTCACCGCGACGACCACCGCCAGCGGCCATGCGGCGGCGCCGAGCAGGGGTTGCGCGACCGCGTCCGCGCCGTCGTCGCGCTGGCCCGCGGCCATGCTGACGAAGCCGCCGAACAGCGAGCGCGCCGCCGAACCCGAACCCTGCCGGGCCAGCATGGACAGGGTCCGGCGATCCAGCGCGAGGCCGAGCGCGGCGTCGGCCGCCACCACCAGCGCCGCGAAGCCGGATGCCGAGGAAGCCAGTCCCGCCGCGGTGGGGAAATTGTTGCGCGTGTCGATTCGCGCGCGCTGCGCGGTGCCGGCGCGCCGCCGCAGCAGATCCAGGCAGGCGCTGGCCCGGGCCAGCGTTGCCGGGTCCTCCGCCCCGTTCAGGCGCAGCTCGTCATGCCGCAGCGACGCATCGAACTCGACCCGGGTGCGCGTCCACAGCGCGTCCAGGGTGATCGACAGGGAGCCGGTGACCGGCAGGTTCAACCTCGTGTCGCGCTTGCCCCAGTATTTGACCAGGGCGATGTTCGGCTGTGCTTGCGCGGTGGCGGCCATCGGGGTTCCGTTGCGGAAGCGGCCGCACCGCCGGCACCGGACGGGTGCGTGCATCCGGAGCGGTCGGCAGCTGCCGCTTGCCGGCAGCGCGTGGCGCGCGGGACACCGCGGCACGATCGCCGCGGCCCCGGCCAACCACGCCGCCGACATCCCCGCCATTGTGCCGGCGCCGGGCCTCGCGCGACCTGATGTACATCAGGCCGCGCAAGGCCGATCTGGCGCACCGTCGCGCGGGTCAGTCGAGCGTCTGCTCGTAGCGCCAGGCATCGGCGCCGTCTTCGTAGTAGCGCGCGTAGCGGCCGATGCGGCGGAAGCCGTGGCGTTCGTACAGCCGGATCGCGGCGGCGTTGTCGGTGCGCACTTCCAGTTTCAGTGCGCGCGAGCCGCGGCGCCGCGCGGCGTCGGCCACCGCGGCCAGCAGCGCGGCACCGACGCCCTGGCCGCGTGCCTCCGGCGCGGTGGCCAGCGAGTACAGGCGGGCCACCGCGCTGCGCTTGCGGAAGAACAGCACGGCGCTGCCGAGGAAAAGGTGATGGTTGGCGCTGGCCACCAGTACCAGTGCGGAGTCGCTGTCCAGGTGGCGGCGGTATTGCGCACGGCTCAGCCGGTCGCTGCTGAAGCTGCGTTGTTCCAGCGCGACCAGCTCGTCCAGGTCGGATGCGGCGGCGCGGCGCACGCGCGGGCCGCTGGTTGCCGACGGCAGGTCGGCCGGTCCCGCGGCGATGCGGCGGCCGTGGGCGGGGGATGGCGGGGGCAGGGCGGTCGGCACGCGCGGACTCTAGCAGGCAGCCGCGCCGATGCGGGCGATTCCGCCTTGCCGCGCCGCGCCGGTGCCGTTCACTCGCGCTTCAGCGCGTGCCCTTGTGCCGTGCCGGCGCTGTGCCAAACTGCGCGTTTTGCACGCCCTGCCCCACGCTGCGCCGGGGCAGGCCCGCCATCGCCGTATCGCCCGAGTGGTGCCATGACCCGTCTGGTCATCGTTGTCGAAAAAGCTTCCGACTGGAGTTCGTACTACCCGTCCGTCGACGTGATGAGCGCGATGGACTATCTGCGCAAGCCGGTCGGCGGCGACGACGAACGCACCCACGTGATCAACCTGTGCCGCAGCTACAAGTACCTGGGCACCGGCTACTACGTGTCGCTGCTGGCCGAGGCGCGCGGGCACAAGGTGATGCCGTCGGTGCGCACGGTGAACGACCTGCGCCGGCGCTCGCTGTACGGCCTGGACATCGACGACCTCAACCAGAAGCTCACCCACTTCCTGCCGGCCGGCGGCCGCGACACCACCGATTTCGGCACCCTGGTCTATTTTGGCGAGACGGCCTACCCGGCGCTGCAGGACCTGGCCCGGCAGGTGTTCGAAATGTTCCCCTGCCCGCTGCTGCGCATCGAGTTCGAGCGCGACCGCGTGTGGCAGGTCAGCTCGATCAAGCCGGTCGGCCTGCACACCCTGGTCGACACCCAGGAGGACGCGTTCGCCGAGGAGCTCGACCGCTTCTCGCGCAAGCTGTGGCGCAAGCCGCGCGCGCGGCGCCAGTTCCGCTACGACCTGGCGATGCTGGTCGACCCGAAGGAGCAGATGCCACCGTCGAACAAGAAGGCGCTGAAGTCCTTCGTCGCCGCCGGCAGGGAGCTCGGCATCGAGGTCGACCCGATCGGCAAGAACGACTACCAGCGCCTGGCCGAATACGACGGCCTGTTTATCCGCGAGACCACCGCGTCCGACAACCACACCTACCGCTTCGCCCACCGCGCCGAGAAGGAAGGCATGGTGGTGATCGACGACCCCAGCTCGATCCTGCGCTGCACCAACAAGATCTACCTCAACGACCTGATGGTCTCGCGCAAGCTGGCTGTCCCCCGTACGGAAATCCTCTACCGCGACGACAGCAAGGGCATGAAGGAAGTGGTGGCCCGGCTCGGCTTCCCGCTGGTGCTGAAGATCCCGGACGGCTCGTTCTCGCGCGGCGTGGTCAAGGTCGAGGACGAGGACGCGCTGGCACACGCGGCCAGCGGCCTGTTCCAGCACAGTGCGCTGCTGCTGGCGCAGGAATACGTCTACACCGAGTTCGACTGGCGCATCGGCGTACTCAATCGCGAGCCGATCTACGCCTGCAAATACTACATGTCGCGCGGCCACTGGCAGATCTACAACCACGGTGCCAAGGGCACGGCAAAATCCGGCGGCTTCGAGACCATCGCGCTGAAGGAGGCGCCGGCGGCGGTGGTCAAGCTGGCGCTGAAGGCGACCCAGCCGATCGGCGACGGTCTCTACGGTGTCGACCTGAAGCAGGTCGGCAGCAAGCCGGTGGTGATCGAGGTGAACGACAACCCGTCGATCGACGCCGGCGTCGAGGACGCCTACCTCGGCGAGGAGCTGTATCTGCGCGTGATGCGGGAGTTCCTGCGCCGGATGGAGCGCAAGCGCCAGGGTGACGGCGTCCGCTGACGGAGCGGTTTCCCGGCCGCCTCAGTGCCAGGCTGCGCCGCGGACCGTGCGCCGGCGTGGCCGGCACAGCGCCAGCAGCTGCCGCGGCCAGGAGGGTTCCAGCGCCAGCAGCACGACCAGCGGTGCCCCCAGCAGCCAGAACCCCGGCGTCCAGCCGAGCAGCATGGTGTGCGCCGGCACCAGCGTGCTCAGCAGCAACGTGCCGCCACCGAGCAGCCACAGTGCGGCGGCGCCGAGCAGGCGCTGGTGGTGCGGCGAAGGCAGGACTTGCGGGCGCATGGAAGTTTTCCACCGGAAGGTGGCCGCAAGGTGCCGCGCCCCCATCTCACCGGCTGCGACGTGCAGAAAATCCGCCTTGTAGAATGGTGGCCGGACCTTCCTCGGGGATCTTCATGCCAGTCGCCCAGTTCGCCGTGTTCGGCCATCCGATCGCGCACAGCCTGTCGCCGACCATCCACCAGGCCTTCGCGCGACAGTTCGAGATCGAGCTGACGTACCGTGCGATCGACGTGGAACCGGCCGGGTTTGCCGCGGCGGTGCGACGCTTCTTCGCCGACGGCGGCCGCGGCGCCAACGTCACCCTGCCGCACAAGGCCGCCGCCTTCGCGCTGGCGGACGAACGCAGCGTGGCGGCCACCCGCGCCGGCAGCGCGAACGTGCTGACCGCGCTGGTCGCCGGCCGGCTGGCCGCGCACAACACCGATGGCGACGGCCTGGTGCGCGACCTCACCGAGCGCCACGGGCTGGATCTGCGCGGCCACACCGCGCTGCTGCTGGGCGCCGGCGGTGCCGCGCACGGCGTGGCGTGGAACCTGCTGGACGCCGGCGTGGCGACGTTGACCATCGTCAGCCGCACCGCCACGTCGGCCGACGCGCTGGCCGACGCGATCGGCGAGCCGGCGCGTGCGCACACCCGCTACTGGTCCGACCTGGCCGACATCGGCAGCTACGACCTGATCGTCAACGCCACCTCGGCCGGCGTGCTGGGCGTGTCGCTGCAGTTGCCGCCCTCGCTGGTCGGCGCGCGCGCGCTGTGCTACGACCTTTCCTATGGCACCGCCGCCAGCAGCTTCCTGAGCTGGGCGACGGCGGCGGGCACACGTTACGCGTTCGACGGCCTCGGCATGCTGGTGGAAACCGCGGCCGATGCGTTCGCGCTGTGGCATGGCCGGCGCCCGGATACCGAGCCGGTGTACCAGGCGCTGCGCCGGCAGTCCGCGTGAACGCGCTGGCTTGTCGCGCCGGCTGCGGCGCCTGCTGCATCGCCCCCTCGATCAGTTCGCCGATCCCCGGCATGCCCGATGGCAAGCCGGCCGGCGTGCGCTGCGTGCAGCTCACCGACGACCACCGCTGCGCGATCTTCGGTCGCCCCGAGCGGCCCGCGGTTTGCCACCGCCTGGGTGCAGAGCCGGCGATGTGCGGCGCGGATCGCGCCCATGCGCTGGCCTGGCTGGCGCAGCTGGAAGCGGCTACGGCCGCGCGCTGAGGCGGTGCCGCCACGCGGCTGAAACATGGCCCGGCGATGATGGCGGCATCCGCCGGGAGCGTGTCGATGACGCGGGCTCCAGCGTGCGGGACCGGTTTGCGCAGCAGGTGTCATGCCCCGTTTTCTTCCCGTCGTATCGCACCGATACGCGATCACGCTTGTCTGTCTGCTCCTGCTGGCCGGCGTCGGAGGCGTCTTCTGGTACACCCGGGCGACGACGAACGCCACGTTGAATGTGGCCGCACCCGCCGCGGCGGGTGCCGCAGGGGCGCCAGGCGACGACGCGCAAAGCGGCAGCGCGATCCTGCTCGGCCTGGCCCGCGACGCGATGCACGACGGGCGGCTGGTCGCGCCGGCCGGCAGCAATGCCTTCGAGTTCTACCTCAGCGTGCTGCAGCTGGAGCCGGACAACAAGACCGCCAACGAGGCCCTGCGCGAATCGTTCCCGCGAGCCTCGGAGGAGATCGAGCGCACCATCAACCAGAAGGGGCTGGACGAAGCGCGCCGCGAGATCGACCTGCTGCGCGAGTTCGACCGCGACAACTTCACCCTCGCCCTGCTCGGCGGCAAACTTTCCGCCGCGCGCAACATCGAGGCGCGGCAGCACGAGGCGGAAGCCGAGCGTATCCGCCAGGCGAACGCCGCGCGCGGCGCGGCGCTGTGACACCGCCTCAGGCGGACGCCAGGTAGGCGTCCTTCAGGCGCACGTAGTGATCGGCGGAATAGTGCAGCTGCTCGATCTGGCGGTCGCTGAGCAGGCGCACGAACTTTGCCGGGTTGCCCAGCCACAGCTCGCGCTCGCCGACCACCTTGCCCGGCGGCACCAGCGCGCCGGCGCCGACGAAGCCGTGCTTCATCACCACCGCGCCATCCAGCACGCTGGCGTGCATGCCGATCAGGCAGTAGTCGCCGATCGTGCAGGCATGCACCACCGCGGCATGGCCGACGGTGACGCCCTCGCCGATCAGGCACGGGTAGCCCGGGCCGTATGGGCCGGCGTGGGCGACGTGCACGATCGCGCCGTCCTGGATGCTGGTCTTCGCACCGACACGGATATGGTTGACGTCGCCGCGCAGCACCGCGCCGGGCCAGATCGAGACGTCGTCGCCGAGCGCCACGTCGCCGATCACGCTGGCGGCGGGGTCGAGGTAGACGCGCTGGCCGAGGCGGGGCGCGATGCCCTTGAAGCTGCGCAGGGGATTCATCCGGGCATTCTAGCGGCGCCGTCACGCCGCCGCGCTTGATTTCGGCCGGCGGGGTCGCCACGCTGGCGGCTTCGCAAAGGAGCGTCCATGAGTCACCCCAACCCGCTGCTGGCCGACGACACGCTGCCGGCGTTCGCGCAGATCCTTCCCGAACACGTCGAGCCGGCGATCGACGCCCTCCTGGCCGACTATCGCGCCGGCATCGACGCGCTGGTCGCGCCCGGCGCGCCGCGCGATTTCGGCCACGTGATGCTGACCCAGGAGCGGCTGGAGCAGCGCTTGGCGCGGGCCTGGGCGCCGGTGTCGCACCTGCATGCGGTGGCCGACAGCGAAGCCTTGCGCAAGGTCTACGGGCCGGCCGAGGAGAAGCTCACCGAGCACGCGATCGAGCTGGGCCAGAACCGCGAGCTGTACGCCGCGGTGCAGGCGCTGGCCGCGGCGGCGGATTTCGCCGCGCTGCCGCGGCCCGAGCGCGCGCTGGTCGAACATGCGCTGCGCGATTTCCGCTTGTCCGGCGTGGCGCTGGAGGAGCCGGCGCGTTCGCGCTTCCGCGCGATCGGGGTCGAGCTGAGCCGCCTTTCCACCGAATTCTCCAATGCCGTGCTGGATGCCAGCGAGGCGTGGCACGAACACGTCACCGACGAGCGCGACCTTGCCGGCGTGCCCGAGTCCGGCCGCGCGGTGCTGCGCCAATACGCGGAGGACCAGCAGCTGGACGGCTATCTGGTCACCCTGAAGCAGCCCAGCGTGCAGGCCGTGCTGACCTATGCCGACAACCGCGGCCTGCGCGAGCGGGTGTACTGGGCCTACCAGACGCGCGCCTCCGACCAGGGGCCGGACGCGGGCAAGTTCGACAACGGCGCGCGCATCGAGCGCATCATGGCGCTGCGGCACGAGGCGGCGCAGCTGCTCGGCTTCGCCAACGCGGCGGAGGAATCGCTGGCGACCAAGATGGCCGCCTCGCCGACCGAGGTGCTGGAATTCCTGCACGACCTGGCCGTACGCGCGAAGCCGGTGGCGCAGCGCGAGCTGGCGCGGCTGCGCGAGTTCGCCAGCACCGAGCTGAAACTCGACAACCTCGAATCGTGGGACGTCGGCTACGCCGCGGAGAAGCTGCGCCAGCGCGACTACGCGCTGGACGAGGAACAGCTGAAGCCGTACTTCCCGCTGCCGGCGGTGATCGACGGCCTGTTCGGCCTCGCCGAAAAACTCTACGGCATCACCCTCGCCGTGCGCGAGGGCGTCGACGTGTGGCATCCCGAGGTGCGCTACTACGACGTGCGCGATGCCGCCGGCCGCGTGTTCGCCGGCGCCTACGTAGACCTCTACGCACGCAACGGCAAGCGCGGCGGCGCATGGATGGACGTCTGCCGCGCGCGCTTCGACGATGGTGAACACATGCAGCTGCCGGTGGCGTTCCTCACCTGCAACTTCGCGCCGCCCACCGAGGGCAAGCCGGCCCTGCTCACCCATGACGACGTGCTGACCCTGTTCCACGAATTCGGCCACGGCCTGCACCACCTGCTCACCGAGATCGCGCTGCCCTCGATCGGCGGCATCGACGGCGTGGAATGGGATGCGGTGGAGCTGCCCAGCCAATTCATGGAGAACTTCGGCTGGAACCGCGAGGCGCTGGACCTGTTCGCGCGCCACTGGCAGGCCGGCGAACGGCTGCCCGACGAACTGTTCGAACGCATGCTGGCGGCGCGGCACTTCCACGCCGGCCTGTTCCTGGTGCGCCAGCTGGAATTCGCGCTGTTCGATTTCCTGCTGCACCTGGAGTACGACCCGGCGCAGGGTGCGCGCGCGCTGGCCGTGCTGGAAGACGTGCGCAAGCAGGTCGCGGTGCTGCACCCGCCAGCGTGGCAGCGCTTCCCGCACGGCTTCAGCCACATCTTCGCCGGCGGCTACGCGGCCGGTTACTACAGCTACCTGTGGGCCGAACTGCTCAGTGCCGACGCGTTCGGTGCGTTCGAGCAGCGCGCGGCAGAAGGTGGCAGCGTGATCGACCGCGCCACCGGCGAGCGCTTCCGCCACGAGTTTCTTGCCGTTGGCGCCAGCCGCCCGGCGCTGGAAAGTTTCGTCGCCTTCCGCGGCCGCAAGCCGGAACCGGAGGCGTTGCTGCGCAGCCACGGGCTGGCCTGAACACCATCGCCGGCCCGTTCACGGGAGCCCGTCAGCGGGCTCCCGTGAAGCAAAAAAAACCCGCCGAAGCGGGCTTTTTTTCAGGGGTTTGGAGTCCGTGGGACTTCAGACCGCCTGGACTTCCTCAGCCTGCAGGCCTTTCTGGCCCTTGGTGACGATGAACGTGACGCGCTGACCTTCCTGCAGGGACTTGAAGCCCGTGCCCTGGATCGCGCGGAAATGCACGAACAGGTCATCACCGCTTTCCGGGGTGATGAAGCCAAAACCCTTGGCGTCGTTGAACCACTTGACTGTACCGCTCTGACGATCCGACATGTAACTTTACCTTTGAAGCATGGAAGTGTTTGCGTCCGGGTGCGCAAGGCACGGGCCGCAAAAGAAGCAAAAATAGGAGTTTCCTCGGATTCTTGCTCGGACAGCATACACTGGAACAAGCGTTCCGGGGGGTTTTTCACCGCCTCCGTTCATCTTGGCTCGCCGCCCGGTCAAACCTGCCCGCACCGCGGGGGCCAGCGGCGCATCCCGTACAATGGCGCCATGAAGATCGCCTCGTGGAACGTCAACTCGCTGAAGGTGCGCCTGCCGCAGCTGACCCAGTGGCTGGCCGACACGCGGCCGGACGTGGTGGCGCTGCAGGAAACCAAGCTGGAGGACGCGAAATTTCCGGTGGACGAGCTGGCGGCGGCGGGCTATCGGGCGGTGTATTCGGGCCAGAAGACGTACAACGGGGTGGCGATCCTGGCCCGCGACGGCGTCCATGACGACTTTGGCGAGGTGGTCACCGACATTCCCGGCCTGCATGATCCGCAGCGACGGATCCTCGCCGCCAGCGTCGGCGACCCCGCCTCGGGTCCGCGGCAGACGCTGCGCGTGGTGAATCTCTATGTGGTCAACGGCAAGGCGGTCGGCGACGAGAAGTACGCGTACAAGCTGGACTGGCTGGCCAAGGTGCGCGAGTTCCTGGCGCATGAGCTGGAACGCCACCCGAACCTGGTCGTGCTGGGAGACTTCAACATCTGCCCGGACGACCGCGACGTCTACGACCCGGTGGCCTGGGGCGAGGACATCCTGTGCTCGCCGCCGGAGCGCGCCGCGCTGAAGGCGATCACCGACCTCGGCCTGCACGACAGCTTCCGGCTGTTCCAGGCGGAGCCCGGGCACTACAGCTGGTGGGATTACCGGCAGGCCGCGTTCCGCCGCAACATGGGTCTGCGCATCGATCTGATCCTGATCGGCGATGCCCTGAAATCCGCCGCCACCGCGGCGGCGATCGACCGTGAGCCGCGCCGCTGGGAGCGACCTTCGGATCACACGCCGGTGACGCTGGACCTGGATCTCCGAACGACATGACTGCAAAAAGCGAATGGCCCAGCTCGCTGGACGACAACGAGCTGGATGAACTGGACCGCTACCTGCGCGCGCACACCGGCGAAGGCGACCTGCTGCTGGACGGCGTGCACGGCCTGCTCTCGGCGCTGGCAGTCGGCCCGCTGCTGGTGCTGCCGGACGAGTGGCTGCCCGAGGTGCTGCACGAGCCGTTCACCGACGAGGACGAAGGCAACCGGGTGCTGGCGCTGCTGGCCAAGCTCAACGATTCGATCGTCGCCGAGCTCGAGGTCGACGCCTACGAGCCGATCCTCGGCGAGGTCGAGCTGGAGGGCGGCCCGATGCTGTCCGCCGCCGGCTGGTGCGAAGGTTTCAGCCGCGGCATCGACCTGCGCGCCGGGCTGTGGGAGAGCCGGCTGGCCGAGGATCCGCAGCTGATGGAACTGCTCGGCCCGGTGATGGCGCTGGCGGTGGACGAAGGCATCCTCAGCGCCGACGCCGAGTTCGAGAAGCTCAGCGACGACGAATACGACGAATGCCTGGCCCAGGTGCCGGCCGTGCTCGGCGCGGTGAACCAGTATTGGCAGGCCAAGCCCGCCACCGAGGCGGAAGTCGAGGCGATGGTGCTGCAGCAGCGTCCAGCCGACGACGACGACAGTTCGCCGCCGCGCCAGCGCAGCGGCCACTGGGTGCATTGAGGGCCGGGAATCGGATTCGGGAACCGGAGCAAACCATCGCCCGCAAGCGGGCTCCTGCAGCACCCGCGAGGTCATTCGTGACGGAACTCGGCTTGTATACCCCGCTCAACACGTTGAAGCCGGTCGCCGCCGACATCTGGATCGTCGACGGTCCGGTGGTGGCGATGGCGGCGCTGGGCCTGCGCATGCCGTTCCCTACCCGCATGACGGTGGTGCGGTTGCCTGACGGCGGGCTGTGGTGCCACTCGCCGATCGCGCCCGACGCGGACCTGTTCGAGGCGATCGATGCGCTCGGCCCGGTGCACCACCTGGTGTCGCCCAACCTGCTTCATTACGCTCACATCGCCGCGTGGAAGCGGCGCTATCCGCACGCCACGGCGTGGGCTTCGCCCGGGGTGCGCCAGCGCGCGGCCAGCCAGCGGATTGAGGTGCATTTCGACGCCGATCTGGACGACGCGCCGCCACCAGACTGGGCCGGCAGCATCGAGCAGCTGCGCTTCCGCGGCAGTCGCGTCATGCAGGAGTTCGTGTTCCTGCATGGCGCCAGCGGTACGCTGATCCTCACCGACCTGATCGAGAATTTTGAACTCGCCAGGCTGCACGGCCCGATGCGCTGGCTGGCCCGGCTGGGTGGCGTACTGGATCCCGATGGCAAGGCGCCATCGGACATGCGCCTGACCTTTCTGGGCCGCAAACGCCAGGCGCGCGCTTGCCTGGCACGGATGCTGGCGTGGCGGCCGCAGCGCGTGGTGCTGGCGCACGGGCGCTGGTTTCCGGACCACGCCATGGCCGAGTTGCGCCGGGCCTTTCGCTGGCTCGACTGAGCCGGTGTCGCGCCACCGGAACGATCCGTTCCGGTGACGCCGCTTGGATTGGAGCGCGAACAGGACCATCTTGGCGGGCATGTCTTCCCAGCCGGAGCACCCCATGAGCGATCGCCACATCACCCGCCGCTTCCGCGGCATGGACACGTCCGACGGCGCTGGCGTGAAGCTCAAGCGCATCATCGGCCAGCCCGCGCTGGACATGCTCGACCCGTTCCTACTGCTGGACGAGTTCCACTCCGACAGCGCCGACGACTACATCGCCGGCTTCCCCGAGCATCCGCATCGCGGCTTCGAGACGGTCACCTACATGCTGGCCGGCCACATGCAGCACGGCGACAACCACGGCAACCGCGGCGACCTAAGCCCCGGCAGCGTGCAGTGGATGACCGCCGGCCGCGGCATCCTGCACTCGGAGATGCCGCAGCAGGAGAACGGCCTGATGTGGGGCTTCCAGTTGTGGGTGAACCTGCCGGCGAAGGACAAGATGACCGCGCCGCGCTACCAGGACATCGGCCCGGAGCGCATTCCGGTCGTGCGTCCGGCCGACGGCGTCGAAGTGAAGGTGATCGCCGGCACGCTGGCCGGCGCCACCGGCCCGGTCGAGGGCATCGCCACCGCGCCGGTGTACCTGGACGTCAGCCTGCAGCCGGGCGCGCAGTACACCCTGGAGCTGCCGCCCGGGCATCACGGCTTCGCCTACGTGTTCGAGGGCGAGTCGGCCCTGGTCGGTGGCGAGCAGCTGCGCCGCAGCGAGCTGGGCGTGCTGTCCGAAGGCGAGCAACTGCAACTGGCGGGTGCCGACAAGCCGTCGCGCCTGCTGGTGGTCGCCGGCCAGCCGCTGAACGAACAGGTCACCCGCTACGGCCCGTTCGTGATGAACACGCCCGAGCAGATCCACCAGGCGATCGCCGACTTCCGCGCCGGCAAGTTCTGATAAAGCAACACGCCTCTCGCGATGCCCCCTCTCCCTCCGGGAGAGGGGGCATGCAAGGAGCGCTTTGCTCCATTGGAACGGTTCAGCCCTTCACGCTGCCCAGCAGCAGGCCCTGCAGGTAATGGCGCTGCAGGGCCAGGAACAGCGCCAGCACCGGCAGCACGGTGACCACCGAGCCGGCCATCATCAGCTCGCTGTCCTGCGCGTGCTCGCGCGCCAGCGAGGCCAGCCCGATCGGCAGCGTGTAATGCTCCTGCCCGGTCAGCGCGATCAGCGGCCACATGAAGTCGTTCCAGGCGGCGAGAAAAGTGAAGATCGCCAGCGTCACGATGATCGGCTTCAAGAGCGGCAGCACGATCCGCGTGAAAATGTGCCACTCGCCGGCGCCGTCGATGCGCGCGGCCTCCAGCAGTTCGTCGGGGATGCCGCGCGCGTACTGGCGCACCAGGAAGATGCCGAACACGCTGGCCAGCGCGGGCGCGACCACGCCGGCGTAGCTGTTGACCAGGCCCGCGTACTTCAGCAGCAGGAACAGCGGCAGCATCGCCACCTGCGCCGGGATCACCAGCGCGCCGAGCAGCGCGCGGAACAATCGTTCGCGCCCGGCGAAGCGCAGCTTGGCGAAGGCGTAGCCGGCCATCAGGTTGAAGACCAGCGACAGCGCGGTGACCGCACCGGCCACCAGCACGCTGTTGAGCAGGTAGCGGCCCATGCCGGCGCGCACGAACAGCTCGCGGTAGTTGCCGAGCGTGGCATGCGCCGGCAGCAGCGGCGGCGGCAGCGCGCTGGCCTCGCCCGGTGCCATGAACGAGACCGACAGCATCCACAGCAGCGGGAACAGCGCCACTGCCGCCATGCCGAGCAGCAGGCCGTTGACCAGCGCCTTCGCCAGACGCGGGTTCACGGCTCGCCTCCGCGGCGCGACAGCTTCAGCATCAGCACGGTCACCGCGAACATGAGCAGGAACAGCAGGAACGCCACCGTCGAGGCGGAGCCTAGGTTCCACCACTTGAAGCCGTCGTCGTACATCAGGTACAGCACGCTCACCGTGCTCTGCAGCGGGCCGCCCTCGGTCATCACGTAGGGCTCGGCGAACAGCTGGAAGTAGCCCGACACGGTAAGGATCGCCACCATCAGCAGGGTCGGTTTCAGCATCGGCAGGGTGATGTGGCGGAACTGCCGCCAGCTTGATGCGCCGTCGATGCGCGCGGCTTCGTACAGCTCCGGCGGGATCGCCTGCAGCCCGGCCAGGAAGATGATCATGTTGTAGCCGAAGTTCTTCCACACCGCGAACGCGATGATGGTCGGCATCGCCCAGTGCGGATCGCCCAGCCAGTCGATCGGGTGGATGCCGAGCAGGTCCAGCACATGGTTCGCCATGCCGTACTTGGTGTTGAACAGGTAGCGCCAGATCACCGCCACCGCCACCACCGTGGTCACCACCGGGGCGAACAGCGCGGTGCGGAACAGCGCCTTGCAGCGCGCCAGCGGCGAGTTCAGCAGCAGCGCCGCACCCAGCGAAGCGCCCATCGATAACGGCACGCCTACCGCCACGAAATACACGGTGTGGCCCAGCGCGGACCAGAACAGCGGCCGGTGCAGCAGCGCCCAGTAATTGCCGAGGCCGACGAAGCGCAGGTTGCGCAGGTCGGCCAGCGCGTAGAGGTCGTAGTCGGTGAGGCTGAGGATGAGTGCGGCCAGCACCGGCAACAGGAAGAACACGCCCAGCACCACGAGTGCCGGGGCGAGGAACAGCCAGGCGCTGCGCGGCGGCTTCATGGCGTGTGTTCCCGCGCATGGTCGAGCACCCAGCGGCGCTTGGCCAGGATCGCGTCGGCGCGTCGATCGATCTCGGCCGCGGCCTGGTCGATGCTCAGCCGGCCGGCGATCGCCTCGGCGGCGACCAGCTGCATCTCGTTGGCGATGCGCTCCCACTCCGGCACCGGCGGGGCCGGCCGCACCTGTTCCAACTGCTCGCGGAACGCGCGCAGCTTCGGATCGTCGCGCAGTGCGGCGCCCTGCCACGAGCTGCGCCGCGGCGGCAGGTCGCCGAGCAGCTCGTAGAAGCGCTGCTGCACCGCCGGCTGCGACAGGTACTCGATCAGCTGCCAGGCGGCGTCCTTGTGCTTCGAGGCGCGGAAGATCACCAGGCTGGAGCCGCCGGCCACGCCGATGCCGGCGCCGTCGGGGCCGGGCAGCGGCGCGGTGGCCCAGTCGTCCTGCTGCGATGCCGGGAGGCGCGAGCGGAATTCGCCGAGGTTCCACGGCCCGGACAGGTAGAACGCGTACACGCCGCGGCCGAATTCCGTCCACGGGTTGCCGGCCTCCACGTTGGTGATCGCCGGCGCCTGCTGCAGCTTGAACGTGTCGACGTAGAAGCTCAGCGCGCGCTTGAAGCCGGCGCTCTCGAAGTTGCCGTAGCGGCCGCCGTCGCGCAGCAGCGGTTCACTCTGCTGCAGCGCCAGCGACATCAGCTGCTCGTACTCGTTGGTCGGCAGCAGGATGCCGTAGCGGTGCCGCGCCGGCTCGCTCAGCGCGGCGAGCTGGCGCCGCCACTCGGCCCAGTTGCGCGGCGGCGCGGCGAAGCCGGCGGCCGCAAGCAGATCCTTGCGGTAGAACAGCAGCCGCGTGTCGACGTACCACGGCACGCCATACAAGGTGCCGTCGATCACGTTGGTGGCCCAGATGCTGGCGAAGTAGTCGCGCGGTTGCACCACAGCCGAGGCGTCCACGCGTGCCTGCAGCGGTTCCAGTGCCTGCAGCGCGGCCAGCTCGGGCAGCCAGGTGTTGCCGAGCTGGCTGAGGTCCGGCGTGGAGTTGCCGGCGAACGCGGTGAGCAGCTTCTGGTGCGCCGCGGTCAGCGGCAGCTGCTGCACTTTCACCGTGATGCCCGGGTGCGCGCGCTCGAACGCCGGCAGCAGCTGGGCGATCGCCTCGCCCTCGCGGCCGATGGTCCAGAAGGTGAGTTCGTGTCCCGCCGGTGCCGGTGAACAGCCGCCCAGTAGCACGCTGCCCGCGGCGATCGCGGCCAGCCACCGACTGCGCCACGGCCGCCGCGGGCGCCCGCCCGGTTTCATTTTTCCGCAGCCCCCGCGTCCAGCCAGCCGCCGGTGAAGCCGGCGCGTTGGAGTCCCCGGCGGATGTACGGATTCTTCTTCATCACGTTCCACACGAAGTCGCTGCGCCAGTTCTCGATCATCAACACGATCGGACCCTGATCGATGCCCAGGTACACCGTGTCGACCCAGCCCATCGGCAGCAGTTTGCCGGTACGCAGTGGAGTCTGCACGTGGAAGCTGGGGTTGAACGCGTCGACGAAGCCGTACTCGCCGTAGATGGCCTTGCCGTAGCGGCGCTTCATTTCTTCCAGCGCCGGGATCACCAGCTCCGGCGCGAACGCGATCGAGCCGGCGGCGGCGGTCGGCGCGATGGTGCCGTCGTCGACCAGGTAGCCGAGTCCGGCGCCGCGCGCGGTGTAGCCGTGGAACGCCTCGCGCCGGCCGTGGCCTTCCACCACGAAGCCGCCGGGGCCGTTGCTGGCGGTCAGCCCCCACACGTTCGGGCCGTAGCCGCTCCAGCGGCCTGGGTTGGCGATGGCGTAGTTGCGCTGGGCGATCACCGCGCGGCGGCTGTTCTCGAAGTAGTCCAGGTCGTGCGCGCGGCTCCAGGCGTCGCGGATGCCGCGGAAGTCGATCCACGCATGGCTGTACTGGTGGCCGAACAGCGGGCCGAAGTTCAGCAGCTGCTGGCCTTCGAACCTGCCCCAGTGGCGGTCGTAGGTGCGGGTCCATGCGCGCCAGGCGTCGCCGTCGACCGGGTGGGTGGGCGAGCCCAGCGCCAGCACGTACAGCAGCATGGCCTCGTTGTAGCCCTCCCAGTCGCTCGGGATGAAGCGGCCGCCGGGTGTCCAGCCCATGCTGATCAGTGGCGGGCGCGCCTGCGCCCAGCGCCAGTCGACGCGGCGGTAGATGCGGTCGGCCAGCACGCGGATCGTGCGTTCGGCCGGCGTGTCGCGGTCGTAGTACGACTGCGCGAACAGCACGCCGCCGAGCAGCAAGGTGGTGTCCACCGTGGACAACTCGGTCCAGCGCGCATAGCGCTTGCCGCTGCGCATGTCGAGGAAGTGGTAGAAGAAGCCGCGGTAGCCGCTGGCCTCGTCCTCGCTCGCGTTCTGCGGCGCGGTGTCGAAGAAGCGCAGCGTGGCCAGGGTGCGTTCGATCGCCTGCGCGCGGCTGATGTAGCCGCGCTCCACGCCGACGCCGTAGGCGGTCAGGCCGAAGCCGACCGCGGCGATGCTGGAAAACGACTCGCCGGGATAGTGATCGGGGACCAACCCGTTGGCCGGGTTTGCGCTGTCCCAGAAGAAACGGAAGCTGCGCTGTTCGAGATCGTCGACCAGCGCCGGCACGACCGGCGCGCGGGCCTGGGTGACGGCGGCGGGCTGCGCCTGCCACGCCGGGCTGGCCGGGGCCGCGAGGATCAGGGCGAAACCGAGCAGTAGCGAGAGCAGCCACGCGGGCCGTGGAGAAAGCGTCATGAGGGTCCGCCGTAGGGTGCGTTTGCAGCCGCGCGAACCCGCAGCTTCACACGGATTCACAGGGCCATGCAGACGTCCGCCCGCAATCTGCGGGCGGACGGGTGAAGCGGCGATGCCGGCTGCCGCGGCTGGATCAGAACGTGTAGCGCGCGCCGATCTGGAAGCGGCGGGTCTGGTTCGGGTCGGCGCTGGTGGCGCGGCCGAAGTCGGGGTTCGGGTTCGTCGTGCCCCAGTTGTACTGGTTGTTGATATAGCCGTTGTCGACGTCGCGGTTGAACACGTTCATCACGTCGAAGCGCAGCTCCAGCGCCTGGCTCTCGCCCCAGCGGAATTCCTTGGCGATCGACAGGTCGAGGTTGAGGTACTTCTGCCCGTACTTGCCGTTGTGGAAGAAGATGCAGTTGTAGTCGCAGCCCGGTACGTTGGCGAAGTAGTCGTAGGGCAGGCCGGAGCCGTAGGTGAAGATGCCGGTCAGGCGGGTGTCCCACGGTCCGCGCACGATGCCGTTCAGCACCAGGTGCTGCTTCTCGCCGACGTGGCCGGCGGGGTAGCCGGCCGGATCGACGTAGTCCAGCGAGTAGTTGTCGTTGCCTTGCTGGCGCGCGCGCTGATAGGTATAGGCCAGCCCCACGCCCCAGCCGGAGGCCTCGGTGTACGGTTTGTCGATGCTGATCAGCACACTGCTGGATTGGGTCTTCTTGTCGGTGTTGTGCAGCACCACGCCATACGGGCTGCCCGGCATCTGGTTGAGCACGAAGCCCGGCTCCGGCAGGCGGTTCCACACCCAGGTGAACTGGTCGTAGCCGAGCACGCGGGCCAGCGTCAGCGACGCGGTCCAGTCGCCCATCAGCTGGCGCACGCCCAGGCTGAACTGGTCGGTGTGCGGCGGCTTCGTGTGGTTGTTGACCACGTCGATCTCGGAACTGAAGCCGGCCTGGCCGGAGGCCAGCAGGCTGTTGAGGCCGGCCGGGGTGAGGTAGCTCGGATCCCACGCGATGGTGCCCGGGGTGACGCCGCCCGGACTGAACAGGAAGGTGTAGTTCGGCACCAGCGAGTGCAGTTCCTCCTGGCTGATCCAGTCGAACGGCGTGCGGTCGTAGTAGCGGCCGGCGCCGCCGAAGATGGTGGTGCTCTGGTCGCCGTCCTTGCTGACGTCCAGCGAGAAGCCCAGCCGCGGCTGGATCGCACCCTTGTAGCCGTCGCGGTTGTGGCCGGTGCTGATGTAGTCCTGCAGGCCCAGGTATTCCAGCGTGGGGATCTGCACCGCCGGCGTCACGTAATCCTTGTTCAGCGCGTTGGTCTCGTAGTCCCAGCGCAGACCCAGGTTCAGCTGCAGGCGCTCGGTGATGTCCCAGTCGTCCTGCACGTACAGGCCGAGCTGGTTGGTGTGCAGGTTGGCGCTGGCGCCGGTGGGCGAGTACACCGCCTTGTACGGCGAGTTGAAGCCGCCGGGGAAGGCCGCGCCTTCCTGGAAGTAGTAGGTGGGCACGGTGGCGCTGTTCTGTTCCAGCGTGATGCCGTAGGCGGCGTACTTGATGCCCGCCTTGATGGTGTGGTCGGGCAGGCCGAACCAGGTGAAGTCGTCGCGCAGGGTGCGCTGGTCCTGGCCCTTGTCCTGCAGGTCGCTGCCACTGCCGATCACCGCGATGCCCGGGTCGTAGATGCGGCGCACCGAGCCGGACTCGGCCGAGGTCGGGTGCCACTTCGCCATGCCGGCATCGAGCAGCAGGTCGTTGATCCAGCTGTCGCCGCGCGACTGCCACTTCACCAGCAGGTCGTCGACGTTGTTCTTGCGGTTGCTGCGCGCGCTGTAGGCGGTGGTGCCGCCGAAGCCGAGCTGCTCGCTGTCGCGGCGGGTGGTCAGGCTGAGGTCGACGTTGTTGTCGTGGTTCGGTTGCCAGCTCAACTTGCCGAAGAAGGCCTTCTCGTTGAACGGCGCCGAGAAGGTGCCGTTGTACTGGGCGAAGCGCGGGTCGTTGATCTGCACCGTGTTGTTGGCGGTGTCCTTGCGCTCCTCGTAGTTGATGAAGAACTGCGCCACGTCCTTGATGATCGGGCCGCCTAGCGTGAAGCCGCGCTGCTCGCGCTTGTAGTCGGGCTTCTTGACGTGGTTTTTCTTGTCGAACGAGTTCTGCGCGATCATCCCCTGGTTCTGGTAGTAGTCGTACAGCGAGCCGTGGAACTCGTTGGTGCCCGACTTGGTGACCGCGGTGATGATCGCGGTGCCGGCCTGCTCGTACTCGGCCTTGTAGTTGTTGGTCAGCACGCGGAATTCCTGCACCGCCTCCTGCGAGAACGGGTTGCCGCGGGTGGAATCCTGCCCGGCGATGCCGCCCTTGAGCACGTTGTTCTTCAGGCTGGCGCCGTCGATGAAAACGTTTACATTCTCGGCCGATTGGCTACCCGAGGAGAAGGTTTTCTGGGTGGGATCACGCGAGGTGACCACGCCCGGCACCAGCTTGGCGAAGTCGAGGAAGTTGCGCTCGTTCTGCGGCAGCGTCTGGATCTGCTTCTGGGTGACGTTGGTGGCCACCTCCGAGGTGCGCGTCTCGACCAGCGTGGCTGCGTTCACCGTGACGCTTTGCAGGGTGGTGGCGCTGGCGGTGCTTGGCGCGGCGGCGGCGTCCAGGTTCAGGTTCAGCGACTGGCCGACCTGCACGGTGACGGTCCGGCTGGCGCCGCCGGAGCTGATGGTGTAGCTGCCTGGCGCCAGTCCGGCCAGGGTATAGCTGCCGTCGGCGTTGACCCTGGCCTTGCTGACGAAGCCGGTGGCGACATTGGTGGCGACGACCTCGGTGGGTACCTGCCCCTGTGCGGCGCTGACGCGGCCGCGCAGGGTCGCCGTGCTGGTCTGGGCCTGCACGCCCGGCAGCGCGAGCGTGGTGAGCAGCAGGCCGGCGAGGGCCAGTGAGATGTGCCTGGGTAGCGTGCGTTGGTTGGCCATGAGCTGATCCTCTCCCGTAGGTCGTTGCAAGTAGTTCGGACTTTTCTGTTGCCGCGTTGCTGGGGTGTTGCCCGTCGGCGGATTCCCTCGATCCCTCCGCGCCAGCTGCCCGGTTGTCGCGGGCGCTTCCGTCCGACGCGATCCCGCGTCGTCAAACTGTCGGTGTCGCTACGCGATCGCCGCCCCGCTGGAGGCGCGCACGACCAGCTCGGCGCCGACGTGGCGTCGGGTGCCGGCGGGCACGCTGCCGGGGTGGTCGATCTGCTCGCCCAGCAGCGCCATCGCCTGGCCGCCGAGTTCGGCGATGTGCACCTGGATGGTGGTCAGCGGCGGCGTCACGTAGCGCGCCATCGGCACGTCGTCGAAACCGCCGATGGCGATCTCTTCCGGCACGCAGATGCCGGCCTCGCGCAGCGCCGCCATGCAGCCGATCGCCATCATGTCGTTGGCAGCGAACACGGCGTCCGGTCGCGGCCGCATCGCCAGCACCTGCCGGCCGGCGCGGTAGCCGGATTCCTCGCTGAAATCGCCTTCCAGGGTGATCGCGGGGCTGCCCGGCGTGTGGCTGGCCAGCACCTCGCGGTAGCCGTGCTCGCGCTCGCCGGCGTCGCGGTTGCCGGGCGGCCCCTGGATGAAGGCGATGCGCCGGTGGCCCAGCGACAGCAGGTGCTCGACCATCAGGCGGGCGCCGCCGTCGTTGTCCACCGACAGCGCGCAGTAGTCGCTGCCGGCCGGCCGGGTGTTCATCAGCACGGTGGGCAGATCGTGCGGCAGGTTCTGCCGCAGGAAGTCGGCGTCGGCGTGTGGCGACATCAGCAGCAGGCCATCGACGCGACCCTGCATCGCGCGCAGCGCAACGGCGGCGGCGTCGGCGTCGTCGTGCGAGCTGGACACCAGCAGGTGCAGGCCGCGCGCGCGGGCGGCCAGGTCGATGCCGCGGATCAGTTCGGAGAAGAACTCGCCGTAGAGGTCCGGCAGCAGTGCGCCGACGGTGTTGGTGCGGCGGGTGATCAGCATGCGTGCCGCGGCATGCGGCACGTAGTGCAGGCGTTGCGCGGCTTCATGGATGCGCCGGCTGGTTTCGGCGGTCACCCCGTGGCCGCCGTTCAGTGCACGCGACACCGAGGCCACCGAAACCCCGGCCTCGCGCGCTACATCTTTGATGGTTGCTGCCGACATCCTGGATGTGTCCGGTCAAAACGTGCAGAAAACCCCATCGCCGCGGCAACGTAAACGTTTTCATGGCGCATTGTAAAGTGCTTGTAAAGCAAACTTTTCTGTTGCGCTGCCGCAGCTTTCGCACCTTCGTGGCTGGCGCGACGGTTGGATCGCCAGTGGTGGCAGCAGTGGCGCCGGGAGGAAGGCGCTACGGCGGTGCAACAGCCGGCCTGTTGGCATGATTCAGGCATGCCGTCGTGCGGATCTTCCGATTCTGTGAATGGCGTCGCCAATACCCGGCTCGGCGCCGGTTGTTAAAGGCTTGGTTTTGTCGTTAAATGAAGGTTAATCTTTGCGGGCTCAGGCCACTGTATCCTCAAGCTATCGCAAATAGTGAAGAAACCAGAGGCAAACTACTGTTTTATCAGGCCATGACGACTCTGCTGACCCTGCTGCTCGCACTCCCCGCCGTCCTGCTTGCCAGTGCGGTCAGGCGCGTGCCGGCCGGCCAGGTCTACAGCCTGTATCGCCACGGCCGACTGCTGCGCGTGCTGGAGGCCGGCACGCACATGGTGCTGCCGCTGCTGGATCGGGTCGGACACAAGATCAACCTGGCCGGCCAGACCCTGCGTTTCGAGGAGCCGCTGGCCGATGCGCACGACGTGCGCGGCACGGTGTACTGGCAGGTGCTGGAGCCCGAGCGTGCCGACGCGGTGTTCGAGCAGGTCGACCAGTTGATCCGCCGCGGCGCGCAGGAAGCCTTGCGCAGCGAGCCGGTCGCCGACCGCCGCGACCTCGGCGCGAAAGTGAAGCAGTCCTTGAACAGCTCGTTGCGTGAGCGCGGCATGATGGTGACCCGGGTCGAGCTCGACGTGGCCTGAGTCGTGCACCGCGCCAGGGCGCCCGAGAGCGCCCGCGCCGCAGGGGATTTGCAAGCCTTCGACCCGCTTCGGCGGGTCTTCCTTTGACGGGACCTGATTAGCGACGACGCTCAGCCATGAAAATTGTCGACGGCGCGCAATTTCGTCTCTGGCCAAGGCTTGCACAGGGTCATGGCGCGCGCCAGTCGCGGCAGCAGCTCGGCAAGTCGGAAACGGCGGTTGAAGCGGTAGGCGGCTTCGGCCAGATAGCGCCGCGCGTACTTGGCCTGGCGCATGGCGTGGTAGCAACCGCTGATCGCTCGTTTGACGTTGCCGAGCACCACGTTCACCCAGCGCGCTCCCTTGACCTCGGTCGCGGCGCGACCGCCCCCTGTCT